>JAPFCO010000366.1 GCA_026169505.1 Pseudogracilibacillus sp. | reverse complement strand
TCTTTCCTCTAATTTTTTAATCTGCTTCAATGTATGAAGTACGAGTCCTAAAGCTATTGTACCGATAGTGAATGCAGGAAAAACAAGAAAAACAGACCACTCCATTCGGCTGACCTCCTTTTTATAGTTACTTAAAATTTATGTGATAATATACATAAATTAGTAATAAGCAACCTTTTAACAGTCCAATCAATCTCGTTAAAAAATCTAGCCTAGTTGACGAATATCCATATTATACAAACATTTTAACACACCATTTCAACATGCCTAAAGTAACTAACTATTAATCAATAAATTAATTCTATACAGAAACGTGCATCACACACAAAAGGCAGTCGTCTCAAGCCCGATATGGGCTACTAAAAAGAACGCTCATACATTAAAATATATAAGCGCTCCTATTTTTATATTTTTTATAAAATAAACTTATTTGTTCTCTGATTCATTTTTAGTTTGTCATGTTAGAAGATGATCTTTGCTTAACTTACATGTCATATAACACATCGAACTTTAGAAACCCTTCTAATCTACCTGGTTAAAAATAGCCGAGCTTTAAATTTGAATCAGCAAAGATCAAGCCAATTGCTGGTCAGCGAATTTTCGATACAAAGTATGAGAACCAAGCAATTGTTCATGGGTGCCTTTACCAGTAATTTTTCCATCTTCTATAAAAATAATTTGGTCAGCATGAACAATCGTGGATAGTCGATGAGCAATCACAAAAGTAGTTCTGCCTTTCATTAATTCCACTAGCGCTTTTTGAACGATGAATTCGGATTGGCTGTCCAAACTTGCTGTTGCTTCATCCATCATAAGTAGTTTTGGATCTCGTAAAAAAGCTCTCGCAATCGCTATACGCTGCCTTTGACCACCTGATAATTTCACGCCACGTTCGCCAACTTCGGTATCAAGTCCTTGAGAAAATTCTTGAATAAATTTGTCTGCATAAGCCATTTTTGCAACTTCCCAAAGTCGCTCATCTGGAATAGCTTCTGGCCGCTCAAGACCATAACATAAATTTTCTCGAATCGTTCCGACCATCATCGAGCTTTCTTGTGACACATAACCGATTTGACTGCGCCACGCTTTCATGGACAAAGCTTTAATTGGAACGGCGCCAATCCGGATAGTGCCTGCAGTTGGTTCGTAAAAACGCTCCATTAAGCCAAACATCGTTGTTTTACCTCCACCACTTGGACCAGCGAATGCAATCATCTCACCTGGATTAGCGGAAAAAGAAACATCTTTAATAATTGATTCATTTTCTTCATAACCGAAAGAAATGTTTTCCACATGGATTGCTTGATCATCAATATTCTTCTCTACACCTTCTTGTCCTTCTTCCAATGGTTCTTGCAATATACTAACAATTCGTTCGGTCGCTCCTTTAGCTTTTTGCAATTGTGTAAAGAACATCGCAAATGTTGTCACTGGCATAATAATTTGAAATAAATAAAGTAAGAACGCAACGAGTGTACCTGTCGTCATATCTCCGCTTGCCACACGCATTCCACCGTACGCGATGATAGAAACGATGACAAGCATAATGACAAATTGCATCGTTGGAGCAATTAAAGCAAATACTCTCGCTTCTTTTAGCCCATATGTCAATAGGCTTCTAACACCATGTTGTCCTTTTTGTTCCTCGGCTTGTTCTGCTGTAGAAGCCTTCATCAAACGAATATCCCCCAATGTTTGTTGCACATTGCCACTAAATACTGCAGTTTCATCTTGCAAACCACGCGATATTTTAGACATCCGTCGACCGAGCGGTAACATAATAGCAAGGGTCAATGGTACAGCTATCAACATCATTAACGTCATTTTCCAATCCATAATGATTAGTAAAGTAACTGCACCGATAATCGAGATAATTCCTGTAATAAACTCCGGAAAATGTTCTGAGATTAAATCTTTCACGATATTTGTGTCATTTACGACACGACTGACAATGTTTCCACTAGGTCTTTGGTCAAAGAATCGAACCGGAAGCCGCAATAATTTCAACCACATTTTGTCTCTCAAACTGGCGACTATCTTCTGCCCGACAGCTGTTAATAAATAAAGGGACAAACCGCTAATAACCGCTTGGAAAATAAAAGCAACCCCAATAGCGATCAATAGTGGTGTACTTAGGGATGACATGGAAAATCCATCTACTAAATACTTCGTTAATAGCGGCACGACAAGCCCAGCTAATGTTGTTATAATACTCATCATTAATCCAATCGTTAATGCTGCTTTTGGAATATTTGTTGATAATATTAACGAAAAAAACGTTTTTAATCCTGATTGTTGCTTCTCTTTCATATTCATCTAACTCCTTTCATTTGCAGGTTGTTTCAAAAAAGTAATATAAAAGGTCGTTCCTATTTCATCACTTTCCACTTGGATAGAAGCATCATGGAGAGTCAATATTTTTTTAACAATCGATAAGCCAAGACCACTTCCACTTTTATGGCGCATTCTTGCTTCATCTGCTTTATAAAACCGTTCAAATAAATGCATTTGTTCCTCTTTAGAAATGCCAATCCCTGTATCTGCAATGATAATAGTGATATCTGTAGTTTGTTCAACGATGTTAATGGAGATTTCCCCTTCCGCTTCTGTAAATTTAATCGCATTATTTATTAGGTTAAACCATACTTGATTCATTAGCTCCTCATCCGCAGTTAGCCAAGTTTGTTCCATATGAAGTTTCATATCAATTTGCTTTTTTTGCCACTGAGGTTCACAGGCTAGCACCGTATGTTGCAACTGTTGATCTAAACGATATGGTTTTAAGGTGAAATCATGGTTTTCAGCTTCTAAATACGTCAATTTTAATAGATTATCACTAATGTTTGATAGTCGTTGGCTTTCTGTTTCAATAATAGTTAAATAACGCTCTCGTTCCTTCTTCGTTAATTGTTCATTTTTTAAAGCACGAGCAAATCCGCTAATGGATGTTAATGGTGATTGGATTTCATGAGATACATTCGAAATAAACTCCTGACGCATTTCTTCTATTTGACCTAAATCTTTTGCCATCTCATTAATATGATCTACAATTCGACCAAAATGATTATTCGGATTATCATGTCCCTCTATTTTTTCAATATTAATATTAAAATCACCAGTTGCTATTTGTTTGATTGCATCTGTAATAGATTGAAGAAACAGTTCATGTCGGTGCACCATTTTTTTATTAAAACGCGAGACAATAAAAGCCGTAAGGATAAATAACAATATACCGACAATAGACGTAATGATTTGTTGAAGCCATTTATGAACTTCTAGATCCATGCCGAGATATACATAATTCATCAAAAAGTAGGCTACTGACCAGAACACAGATAAGATGATCAGCCAGAGACAAACCAGGCCTATTCGCAATAATGACATTTTCCATTGCTTTTTCATGAGTATTTCTCCAATCGATATCCTAGACCATGCACTGTTTTTATTTGAAACGTGTCTTGTTCTTGTTTGAATCTAGTCCGTAACCTTTTGATATGCACATCAACCGTTCGTTCGTCACCTTCATAATCAAAACCCCAAATTTTTTCGATTAATTGCTCTCGAGTAAACGTTTGGTTCGGATAACTCGCAAGCAAGAATAATAGTTCAAATTCTTTTAATGGAAGTATATTGTTTGCTCCAGCCAGAATGACTTCATACGTTTTCTTGTTTAATGTTAAAGAGCCTAGCTGAATTGTTTGGGACAAAGCGATTTGATATCGTTTCAACAATGCTTTGACCCGCGCAACTAACTCCAGCGGTTCAAAAGGCTTCACTAAATAATCGTCAGTACCCATATCAAAACCTTTTAACTTTTCCCTTGTTTCTCTTTTCGCAGTCAGCATTAAAACGGGAAAATCATAAAAAGCTCTTATTTCCTGACACAGCTCCCAGCCGTCCATATTCGGCATCATAATATCCAAAATCACCATATCAACATGAATCGCTTCTAACTTTTCCAATGCTTTTTCCCCATCAGAAGCTTCATATACTACAAACCCTTCGTTCACAAGTAATACATGGACCAATTCGCGAATATGCGGATCATCATCCACCATAAGTATTTTAGCCATATTTTTCAGTCCTTTTTGTAAAAATTCTTTCTGTGCTATACGTTTCTTAAAGCATACAATATATGTGCTATTCAAACGACTTTTAATTACTCATTTCCTTTTCCTGCAAACAGAGTATATCCAAAAGTTATGAACTCATTATGAATAAATAAATCTTGTTTTTTTAATGACAAGGTCCCTGTAGTAGTGCGGAAGGCTAATAATGATATTATTTCAAATATACATTCGCACTGTTTAAATTTCCGCTTCTAAAGTTTCTTCTCCTCGTATTTTAATCAATTTCATCATTACAAAATCAGCCATGACGCTACAATATGTAGTTAAGAACGTTTCAACGAAACTACATATTATAGCGTTGTGGCGATAAATCCGTATGATGAAATTCATTCATCTATAAGGAAATTAAAAAATGGCTATTCTCAGAAAGTAGAATAGCCACATTGTGCAAAAAGATTGCCTTTTTTCTATTTATTTTTAACAGATAAGTAGATCTTCTACTTTCCTATAATTTAAATTGACGAACAAGTCCGTTGAGATCTTCAGCTAATTTGGCTAAATCAGTAGAGCTATAGGCTACATCTTCCATCGCACTGCTTGCTTGCTGAGATGAAGCACTTGTTTGTTCTACTCCAGCAGCTGATTGTTCAGATGCTGCCGCAATTTCTTGGATAGAGCCGTTCATTTCCTGGGTACTCGCGGCAATGTCAGATAAGTTATTTGAAACTCTCTTAATGTTGTCGACCATTTCCGTTACAGATGTACTAATTCCATTAAACGTTTCACCTGTTGTAACAATTTGACTTGTTCCTTCTTCTACTTCTTTATAGCTTTCTTGTAAGGATGCTGCAACAGAACTTGATTCACTCTGAATATTATTTACTATATCTGTAATATTTGTAACAGATTCAGATGATTGTTCGGCAAGTTTTCTTACTTCATCTGCAACGACAGCAAAACCTTGCCCGTGTTCTCCCGCTCGAGCAGCCTCAATCGCTGCATTTAATGCTAGAAGGTTTGTCTGGTCCGCAATATCTTGGATAACGGAAACTAGTTCTGATATTTGTTGAGAATGTACATCTAATCCTTCTACCTTTTCGACCGCTTCATGTACTATTTGATCAATAATTGCCATTTGTTTTGTAGAGGATTCCATTAATAATGATCCATCGTTTGTCATTTTCAAAACGTCACTTGAGTTTTCCTGAATATGTTCCCCATCTTGATTCGCCTCATCTACTTTAGTCGTAAATGATCCCATTGTTGCGGAAAGATCACTGGCATTATTCGCTTGTGTTTCTGATCCTGAAGCTAATTCTTCCATTGTAATAGATATTTGTTCCGTTCCGGCTTTAACCTCACTTGCAGATTGTGTTAGTTCCTCACTTTGGCTACTAACTGTTTCTGAAACAACATTAATTTGATTTAACAAATTGCGAGTTGTCTCATTCATTTCATTTGTTGACACAATAAGCTGTCCTACTTCATCTCTTAAATTAGTTTCTAATGGTTCTCCACTAAGGTCACCATTAGCAATTAATCCCATTCGATTCATTACCATTCTTACTGGCCTTGAGATAGAGCCCGAGGTAATTATTGCGATAACTATTCCCAGCAGTACTACTGCAACACTTATGGTACTGACAATGATTATCGATGTTTTCCCTTCTGCTACTATGTTTTCTTGTTCCTCGATAATTTGGGCAACTCTATCTGAAGCAAACTCTTCATAATCATTAGCTAGAGTCCTTACTTCTCTGTCCGCATTTAATAAATTCTCAAATGCTAGATCTTCATTACCACTATCATATTCATTAAAAACATTTTCAAGGATATCCTCTCGCCATTCAACTGTTTGTTGAACAAGTTCATCAAATTCTTTCGAAGGTGCGATATTTCTAACAATCTCATGATTTTCGAGTGATGCTTCTGTTGCATTATTAAAATTATCAATATAGAAACTATCACCACTTAAAATATAGCCACGAGCAGATCCCATTCGATCATACATATCTATCACTAATTCCTCATCAGCAATTAGCACTGGTAGTTCTACATTTAAAATCTCTTCAGTTGTTTTATTAATATTGTTCAAAACTGCAAAGTTATAAACTCCTAAAAAGACAACTAACAACAAAACCATCGAAAAGCCAACTATCATTTTTGACCGAATACTTCTAAAATTAAACATCTTTTTCATAAGTACACCTCTTATTATACTTTCCTATATTAATATCATTGCTACTACACGATTCCTCACGAACTTTAGTCTACTGTGATCTGATCTAATTCATTCATTTCCTCCAGATGTAAAACATGTTCTAGACCTTGTAAAATCAATAGATTATCCTCAAAATTGACAATAAATCCGTATGATGAAATTGATTAAGCCTCTTAATGCGATAATTGTTTTGAGAATCAGCCGATTCATCAGTAAAAATATGTCATATTTCTTTAAAAACTAGAGAAACCACTTTTTGTTTAGTCATCAAACGGCACAACTGTTTTCATAGTTAATAAGGCCCCATCCAAAAATTCAGTCACAGCCTTGTTTCTTTCCGATATTGATATAATCGTCGTGCCTTATTTTATTCTTAACAATCATAAAAAGTCGGCTATTCAACGGGATTTGAATAGCCACAAAATTGGTAGACAGGTAACCCTAGCCCGATTGGGTTTTAATACCCACTTTAACATATCGATCAATAGGTCCTTTTGACCACTATGGATATATAGTATATTATTCCTTTTAATAAAGCAACATATTCAGACTCCTATCTATAAATGTTGGAATCTATGATTATCTTGGGAGAATAAATTGAAGTCGGCTGCACCATCGTAACAGCCGACTTTTAATAATAATCAAGATTCAAGCTAAATTTGGACTTTTAGTACAACTACTTCATTTGCCCAGTCATCAAATGTTAAAGCAACTTCTTTTTTATCTGTTTCCTCATTGTTAAATTTTTTATTGACAATAAAAAATTTAGCTGTTATGGTTATACACATGAGTATATGACCGTATAACTGTGTAACGTGACGAGGGAGGGTCGTTCAATGAAAAACATTTTTAATGAAGATAAGCCGATCTATGTTCAAGTTCGAGAACAAATTGAAGACCAAATTATCAATAAGCAATTAAACGAAGACGATCAGGCACCTTCTACAAATCAACTGGTGAATTTTTATAAAATTAATCATGCAACTGTTTCAAAAGGGATTAATCAGCTTGTAGAAGAGGAAATACTATATAAGAAAAGAGGTATTGGTATGTTTGTAGCTGAAGGAGCTAGAAATAAACTACTCCAAAAGCGACGTAGATCTTTTATTGATGACTATATCGTCACGCTCGTTCAAGAAGCCAATAAATTAGAGATTTCGGATGAGGAAATACT
>JAPFCO010000112.1 GCA_026169505.1 Pseudogracilibacillus sp. | reverse complement strand
GATAAGTTCTTCTTCTTGCTCCGGCGTTATTTTTCTACCATTCGGGTGAATACTGACACTTGAGACATTTTTGGTTACATATTCATACGCTTTCTCCTCTGTCAAATGTAAGATTCTAGCCAACTGTTCTGCCGTATTTTCGATGTCATCTACTTGCCTGGGAATAACAATAACGGATGGTGCCGATACATTTTTAGCCAAATGTTGCATATGCTTATCTAGTATCTCGCCTCGTTCAGGCTGAAATACAATATCGCGCAACCACGAAGCCGTTGCTTTATCAGAAATTTCTTCTGTCAATATAAATTGAACATATGCTAGGCGGACAATCATGACGATAACAATACATACAAATAAAAAAAACGTCAAGATCATGCGTTTTTTTATAAAGATAGTAGATACATGCTTTTTCATCATTAAAAACCCCTTATGTATGATTAATAGCTTGTATCTACTATATGATTTTTACTTTTGAATAGAACGATATTTTTACACAACTAAATCAATTTCATCATTATAAAAAAACTGCTATCTCACTACACTATCTAGTGATATTGCGATAAACCAGTATGATGAAATTGATCAAATAACTTCGCGTCGATACGTTAATTACAAGGTTCTGCATCAACACTTCTTATTTTTATTGCATGAACTTTTTTTAGTTCCCATTTAAAAAGCCCCGGATAGCGAAGTAACTGCTAACTTAGGGGCATCATAACTTGATATAAAAACAGGACTAATCTTACTACTCTCTAATCCTCTTCTTCCACATTTGGCACTTGTAAATCAACTTCTATTTTCATGTCATCTTTTACTTTTGAATCTGCTTCAACTGACTGATCCGATACAAACCCACTTCCATTCACTTGGATATCAATACCAAGTAAGTTGGATAATGCTAATACATCTCGTTCTGACCAATCAGTCATATCTGGTATGGTTGGTTTATCCGTCATAATAAGAACTTTATGTGATGCTAACACCTTTGTACCTTCTCGAAGATTAGAATCGACAACTTGTTTACCTTTTCCGATAAAGGTAGCATCAATACCATCTTTTTCTAATTGTGCTTCAACTTCTGATGTCGCCTTATCTTGAACATCAGGAAAAGTAATGGATTGAATTGGATCGATTACTTTCTCTTTATCTGGCTCTATATTTAAATAATGTAAGCCATTTTCCATTACATTGTTAAAAATAAATGATACTGCATCAGATCCGGATTCACCATCTTCTAATTTAGGTTGTGTAACAGAAACATGCATTAATATTTGTGGATCATCTTTTGGTGCCATTCCCATAAAGGAATAAATATTATTCTCACTACCCGTTAAGTAACCTGCCCCATCCGGGTTTGGAATTTGCGCTGTTCCTGATTTACCTATAACAGAGTAATCTTCTAAACGATATGGCTTACCAGTTCCATCCTTTTCATTTACTACAGCATCTAGGAGATCAATCATTTGATCTGCTGTATCTTCAGAAATTGGTGAACCAACTACTTTTGATTCGTTTTCTTCCAATGTTTCTCCCGTGTCAGGATCGATCACTTTTTTAATAACATATGGTTCCACCATATCTCCACCATTAACAATGGCTGTTGCAGCTTTCATTTGTTGAATGGGAGTCACTGTACTCCCTTGTCCAAATGCCGCTCGTAACTTTTCAGATGGCCAATCATATAATACCTTCCCCGCTACTTCATTTGGAAGATCTATATTCGTTTCTTTGTCGAATTCAAAGCTTTTCACATATTCTAAAAAGGTTTCTGTGCCTAGCTTCTCCCAAACTAGCTTCGACGCAGCGACGTTAGATGATCGGCGAAATCCCTCATCATAATCAATTACTCCCCAACCTTTTCCTTGGTTATGGTCATTGATTGTTTCTACTTTTGGGTTAACGGTATATTTTCCTGACTTAAATGTTTCATCACTGTTATAAACCCCTTCTTCTATTGCAGCCGCCCAAGTGAAAATCTTCATTGTGGAGCCTGGTTCTACTGGAGTTGATATAACGTCATTATACCAATTTTGCACATCATCAGGACTGTTTGGATTATAGCTTGGCCGATTACTCATCGCTAATATCTCACCAGTTTTAGGATTCATGACGACGGCGGTAATCCGTTTCGGTTCATATTGATCATCCACTTGTGACATTACATCTTCAAGTAATGTCTGAATCTTCTGGTCTATTGTCAAGAAAATATCATCGCCATTTTCAGGTGGTTTAACTACTTCGTTTGCATCCAATAATTTTTTATTATAATTATCCCGATGATAACGGACATATCCATCTGTTCCGCCTAAAATACTATCTTTCTCTTTCTCCATACCTGCAACCCCTGCGATCTCATCTTCATCGGTATTTCTAGCAAATCCAATGATATGCGAGGCAAACATTCCATTCGGATAATAGCGTTTGGAATCTTCTATAAAATTAATACCCGGAATTTCCATTGCGGCAATTTCTTCCATCATTTCTTGCGAAAGATCTTTACCTTCATTTCCAAATTCCACTTGGAAACGTTCGTTTTTCTGTCCATCTTTAATTTTTTCTATTATTTCTGTTTGTTCAATATCTAATAATGGAGCCAAATGTTCTGCGGTTTTTTCAGGATCAGTCACATGCATAGGCTCTGCTTTATTGACTGAATACTCAGGATCAAGAATAGCATATACCCGGTATGTTGGTCGGTTATATGCTAATGTCATTCCATTATGATCATATATTTTACCTCGTTCAGATGGCAATACGAGCGTGGTTTCCCGTAATTCTTCTGCCCATTCTGTTAATGGAACATCATTTGCTTCTCCTGTTACCTGTATGTATATGTACCGACCAGATATAATTAAAAACAATAGTAAAAACGCAAGCATGAAAAAAACAGTCATTATGTTTGTTTGTTTCTTTTTCTGCATTCCATCTCATCCTGACTTATTCTGCGGCATGAACTGCGCGTTTTACTTGGGCGTCTTGAATTTTCAAACCATTATCCCTAGCAATTTTCGTAATTCGTTCAGGTTTACTTAATTCACGAACTTCAAAAGATAAACTTTCATTGTCTACTTTCATCTGTTGCACTTGTACTTCTAATGATTGCACATCTCGATTTAATGTATCAGTACTAGATGAATATGAAACGATATACATTCCTGCAGCCACTATTAATAAAGCTAAAAACGAATAAATAATCTTTTCGCCTTTTGTTAGCCAATTATTTTTCCTTACTTTTACGACGATCTTTTTCTTTTGTTGCGTCTGGGAAGATTGAGCATAGTCTCGTTGCCAACTCTTTGCATGATTTGTATTCAATTGTTTCTCCACCCTTCTTCATAGCTAAATGTCGTGTCCCACTCTTTTACTTTTTCGACGACACGTAGTTTTGCTGATCTTGCTCGTCGATTAGTCGTTACTTCTGATTCTTTTGGTAAAATTGGCTTTCTAGAAATTCGTTTAAATGGTGCTGTAAATTCTTCTGGTATAATTGGCAAACCTCTTGGCACTGGTTTTTCTGAGCTCCATTTTTGAAAAGCTTGTTTACATATTCTATCTTCTAATGAGTGAAATGTGATGACTGATATTCTACCACCAATAGAAACCATTTCTGCCGCTTGATGTAGTGCATCATTAAAGCTATTTAATTCATCATTCACGGCAATTCGTAATGCTTGGAAAATCCGTTTAGCTGGATGCCCGCCCTTTCTACGTGCTGGTGCAGGTATAGCTGATTTAATAATTTCCACTAAATCATGGGTCGTAGTAATATCATTTAATTCACGTGTTCGTTCTATTTTACGAGCAATCTGCTTTGAGAATTTCTCTTCCCCATACGTAAAGAAAATCCTCACTAACTGTTCATATGTCCAATTATTTACAATGTCATAGGCTGTTAAATCTTGGCGTTGATCCATGCGCATATCCAATGTAGCATCATGTTGATAACTAAACCCTCTGTCGCCTTGGTCAAGTTGTGGAGATGAAACGCCTAAATCAAATAAAAATCCATCTACAGTGAAAATACTTCTTTTTTGTAGTTCTTCTTTCAGTTGTCTGAAATTCGCATGAATTAGCAATGATTTGTCTTTAGGTAAGAATGTTTCAGCAGCATCAATCGCTTCGATATCTTGATCAAAGCCAATTAATGTCCCTTGTTCACTTAAATAGGTGGTTATCTCTTTAGCATGTCCTGCACGACCTAATGTGCAATCAACATAAATACCGTCTGGCTTCATATGTAAACTTTCTATTGTTTCTTCTTTTAAGACACTCTCATGTGCTTTATTTACCATTGCTTCACAACCTCTTTTTAAATATCAAAGTCCATTAAGTTCTCCGCTAATTCCTCAAAGGATTCTTCAGAGTCTGATAAAAATTCATCCCATTTATCTTTAGCCCACACTTCCACTCGATTTGAAACACCTATTACAATACATTCCTTTTCTAAGTGAGAATATGTACGTAATGTCTGTGGAATATTAATTCTTCCCTGTTTATCCACTTCACATTCAACTGCACCAGAGAAGAAAAATCTAGTAAATGTTCGAGCATCTTTTTTTGTTAGTGGTAACTTTTTTAACTTTTCTTCTAGTAATTTCCATTCTTCCATTGGGTAAGCAAATAAACATTGGTCAAGTCCTCGGGTAAGCACAAAGCTTTCACCTAACCCTACACGAAATTTAGCAGGGACAATCATCCGACCTTTCATATCGATATTATGTTGATATTCTCCCATAAACATGTTTATTCACCACTTCCAACCACTTACATGTTTTTATTCTACCACATTCCCCCACATTCCTCCACATCTTTTTTTATAAAGTTCTTTTTTTTTTATAGTGGAACGAAATAAACTAATGTAAAAACTAAAAAAGAGCATTTTCTTTAGCCAAAAAGACTAAGAAAATGCTCTGTATTATTTTTTCTATAGAGTTACTAGATAATGTGTTTGCTTAATAGAAAGATTATCATCATTCATTAACAATCGGAGAAATTGCACTCCATATTCATTAACGAAAGGTAAGGGGCTCCAAATTCGTTCTTGTAAAGTAGCATTTGGTTTTAATGCATTCGTAATTTCATCAAATTGTAATAATTGATGCTCATATTTTTCAGCAAGTTTTTGTTCCATTTTACGTTGTAAGTAATCGATATTCCCTTTTATATAATCCTGATTTCGTTTTGCTTCTGCTTCTAAATCCGGACTAATGTCTTTAGCGACTTCACGTAGTGGACCATGAATTTGTTCGATCTTTACATACGTTTCACGGAACAGCTGCTCTATGGAGGGTGTTTCTTGATTCAATAACCAATTCATCCTAACCTCATCCAACCCATTTTCTATCACATCATTTGCATCTAACACGCGTGTTCGGAGCAATTTACTAATTCGATCCGTCTGGTAAGTGAACGAAATCCTTGGTAAAACAGGGGGCATTTTAAAACCTACATGATGAAATGCTTGTTTCAAGGCCGCCCAATAACTAATTTCCCCATCTCCGCCGACAAAAGCTAATGTAGGAAATAAAAATTCTTGAACCAAAGGTCTCGTCACAACATTATTGCTTAAACGATCAGGGTTATTTTCAGCGAATGATAGCATTTCTGTTGTTGTTAATTCTACCTCATCATTTTTCCCAATCCAAAGGTCATCTTCACGTTTTAATAAAATACGCTCATTATATTCATCATGATAGAATAAATGAGCATCATCTAATTCCACTTCTAGAGGAATAGTATACCCTTCTTGCTGTAGTTTTTGGACCGTTTCATATACGGATGTTGAAATTTCTTCTTGTTTGTTTATGAGCTGTTTGAAAAAGTCATTCTCTAACCGACGAATCGCGACATCTCCTGAATCAACTAACACAATGCCTTCATCAGGAAATAATTCAAAAATCAATCTTGCGAAAAAATCAACATAAGAATGAGATGCTTGCAAACAAGATTCTACCTTTTCATATAACGATTTTGTATAAACAGTTTCTTGAAGATAGGAAAAAGCAGTTTGTAACCACGTAACAGCTCTTTCTTGATCCATTGCCAAATGAGAAACTGATTTTTTATTATTCATTTCACTGTTTAAACGGTGCTTATAAATATGCTGATGTTGTGTTGTATAAATATGATTAATTTCTTCAAAATCATGATCTTCTCCTGCAATCCAAAATACTGGAATGACAGGTCTTTGTAACTTTTCTTCTTGTTCTTTCGCTAATCGAACAATCGAAATGAGTTTGTTGATAGAATAGAATGGACCCGTTAATAAACCTGCCTGCTGTCCACCAATAACAACAACACTACTCTCGTCTCGTAAACGCTCAATCTGTTGTAAGGTTGATGCTGGGGCTGCCCAGTTTTCATTCATATTATGTAAAGTTGTTGCTAATTCGTCTCTATGATAAGAGCGTTGTTGCAGATCTTCTAAACGTATTTGAAAGTTATCAAACGGTTTATAATCAAAATAACCCATCATTTCTTCACGTTCGTTTCGATAATGACGAATTAAGCAGTTTTTATTTGTAAGCTGTATAGGTTTCGTTTGCATCCCCTAAGCCTCCTCGGATTATACTCAATCTGTATTGTACTTGAAACCACTTTACTTTTCATGTAATCTGTTTCAACTTCCATTTTGTAACAGAATAAATCGAACAATCACATAAATAACTAAGCCCAAATAGGTAAGGAAAAAAAATAAAAAACTAATTCGCCAGAGAAGACGTAATCCATTTAGTAATGCTACTTCCATTTCTTTCTTCCATTGAATAATTAAAATGATCGCTAACATAATAATTAAAAGAATTAATACATATCCAATAAATCCTTGATGAAATATTTTTTCTAATAATAAAATAACAGCTATAATGTAAAACACTGCTGTCCATTGCGTAGATTTATGGATTGCCTTCCAATGATTTCCTGTTAGGCGAACACCTAGTGAATAAAGCAACAGGGTCATAAATAGTGGTAATATGATGAAAACATGTGGTAAATAACTAACGATAACACTCTTCATGATGATTTTATGCTCCTTCTTAACTTAATGCTAATATCGCATGATAGACAAAATTTGTGTAAGGTAACTTTTGATTCGCCTTTTTTAAGACATAACCTGAAATAGCTTCCAATTCCGTTGGACGTTTCGCTTGTATGTCTGCCCTCATTGATGAGACGTTCTCTTTTGTTGCCTCAGCTGTTCGAACTACATCTTCCCATGCTTTATCGATTGGTAATTGTAAAGTTATCGCTGTTTCTGCGCTGATCTTCTTTGCTAAAAAAGCAATATGATTATTGTTAACAATCTCTCCATTTGCAACATTAAACAATGCTGTCAACGGGTTTATAACGGCATTGATCAACACTTTTTCCTTTAGTAATGACTCCCAGTCTGTTACTTGTTGAATCGGAAAATCGCTTTGATTTAATGCTACTTGTAGCCTATCTAACTCAGAGTCACTTCCTGTTAATGAGGCGATTTTAATGGATCCATCTCCTAAATGATGGACATGATTATCGGAAGTACGATACGCACCATGATGAATCACTCCCGCATACACTTGCTGTGATAATGATTCAATGACTGCAATATGACCCATCCCATTTTGTAAAAATAATAACGGGGCAGTAAAAAGGCTTCGATAGAAAGGTTCTAATACTTCTTTTAGTTGAGGTTGTTTGACACATATAATATAAAGATCATGATTTGATCTAAGTTGTTCGATCGAAAATGCTGGAACTTCGACGATTCGATCAGATACAGAATCTTTAAATAGATGGATCTGATCTTCATTAATTCGCGTTTGTTGTTCAATTCGGCGGACATACAAAGAAACATCATGGTTTTTTGCTAAGTAACTGCTTACTAATAACCCAATCGATCCTCCACCTATAACAGCTATTTTCACTTTATTCACCTCAATATGTTAAAATTATATGTATAACGAAAAGCAATAGTTGTCTATTGGAATTATGTATCACTTTACAAATGAGGGTCATTTCTTTATCCCCCTATTTATATTATAATAAATGAAAGAGATAAACAACATAGAAACAGAAAGGGAAGATCTTATTATGGTAGGTATTCAAGTAGAAAGACT
>JAPFCO010000109.1 GCA_026169505.1 Pseudogracilibacillus sp. | reverse complement strand
GCTACGAAGAGCCAGTTTAAATATGCCCCGATTGTCAAACCGATAGCCATCCAAGCTTCGACTAAACCGGAAACATAAATTGCTCCTGGAAGCCCCATTAACAACCAACCTGACATGTCGGCTGCCCCAGCACTCAAAGCTGTTACTGCCGGTCCTAATGAACGACCACCAAGCATATAATCCGTTAAGTTTGCTGTACGTCGAAAAGCATAATAACCGATCGCTAACATCGCAACCATATATATAATAATGGCCAAAAGCTGATATAAATAGTCCGCACTCATAAACAAAACCTCCTTACAATATTGTATGTTAACCCTACTTCATTTAATCGTAATTATAAGAGCGTTTACAATCTGCTACATTATCTACCATAAATGTATTTACTTATAAAAACGAACTATAGCAATCGTACCATATTTTAGATACGTTTTACATCGTGCTTCTACCACAGATTCTGTTATTATTTTTATCCAAGAACTACAATGAAACTGCATGCGAATTAAGGGAGAAAATCCAATGATGCAGGACAAAAATTTTCAGTTCATATTAATGCTCTAGATGATGCGGCAGACCAGCGTAAAATAGAGGATTGAATAGCTTCTTTTTTGTTTACTCATATGGCACGATACTATACATTTTTATGTTACACACACCTGTTACCTTTTCTTTTCCTTTCGTATGGATGGTAATTTTCCAACATTGGTCAAGATAGATTGTATTAGCATGCTGATATATTGTTTTATTTCCGTCCATATGATGGATAACTACTTTAACTGGTGTTGTTTCTTCAATAAAGAGTTGGAGGGTTCCAAATTGTTTATTGTAAGAATTTGATTTCCAGATAATCATTTCATCGTTTCCTGGCCAAATAGTAAATCTCAGGGAAAATCTATCATGAATACAACAAGTATTATGCGTAGATTTCTTAATACAAATATCACTTACTATGTGATATCCACAAAAAACAGTTTTGTCTATCGTTATATATTGATGTGTGGGGGCTAGTGCGTTTTTTTCGATACATAGATAACAAGTGTGTAAACACATTAATGTTATACATTTTTTATTGATTGCTATCATTAAAAAAAATTTTGATTCCACATCGCTATTCATGCTTTTCATCTTAAAAATCTCGCCTTTTTTATTATAAAGCATCACTGGTTTATATAAACATTCATCATTAAAATTGATCATTTTTGAAAACTCCTTTCTTAATGGAGGAGATTTGCGATACTTTTAATTGAATGTAGGAGGCGAGGATGATATCTCTGCTTAGCACGAATAAAGTTATTGACAATAACATCATAGTTTTTGTTTATATCTGTCACTAGTTGAATGATTTTAGAAGCAGTTAGTTGATCTGTTGCAATTGTATAGTCCAAACATTGGACAGTATGTGAGAAATCAAAGCATTTACCGCGGTATGCCAAAGAAATAAATGGCTTATTTGCTGAAGCACTTAATATATTTGCGTGTAATTTCATGTTGATTGTTAAAAAGGAATCTTGAATGACCTTTTGTGTTCCCTTTGCATCATAAACGACTGTTTGAGCTTCACATCGCTTGTCAGCAACTTTTGCTGTTAACTTTTGCACTGCGAGGATGTCTTCCGTCCATATTGGGTAAACTTTAACCTTATATCCTTTTGCTAATAGTTCATGGATCACTTTCACTAGTTCATTTTCGACATTTTCTTCATTATTACCGAAAATGCTATTATACGATGTTCCCCAGTTGATTAAAATTAGTTTATTATTATTCGTGTTATCCATTTTATCTCCGTATGTTTCGTCTACATAAAGTAAAACTGGATCACCTACTTCGTGAATTTCATTTTTTACTCCTATCTTTTCTACTATTTTCTTGGATAAAGGACCCCGTACACTTAAATAATCGATATTTTCATAAAATGATTTAAATTGTTTCATACTTTCTGCTTTTTCCGTTATTTCATGATCGTTTTTATAATACCCATCGATTCCAGATCCCCATGATACTACTGGGATATTTAAATGCATAGCTTCCTTACAAATATTAATCCAGTAGGCTAAATGAATTAAAGATCCACCTCCTAGAACAATGAGGTCATAGGAATTCAAACTCATCTGATAACGCCGATCCTGGTGAAATGTATCGATATTGACGGCAATATTTTTCTGATGTAAAGTAGAGTATTTGTAAAAAAGTGTTTTAAATAACTCGAATAATACATCATCACCAACATTTCCTTGCCCCAACCATCCTAAATATAAAATGTTTTTAATTTTCATCATTAGCAACCTCACTCTTTTTACCTGTTTGTTTAAATAAATTTTCATTATATAGTATCTTAGGATCATTAGGTCGCATTTCCTTTACTATTTCATGATGTTCTAATGACTTGTCGTACTTACCAATTTTCCAATACATCGCACATAGGGATAGGTGGGGGTACCATGTCTCATATGCTTCAAAGTGAAAACCTTGAGGGATAAAATCAATTTCTAGTGCCCGCTTATACCAATGGATTGCTAGCAGATGCAAGTTTTTTTCTGCAAAGTAGTCCCCTAGTTTACAGCAAGCTTCTGGCCGGGGAATATCGTAAGTAAATGTTTTTAAGATCATTTCTAATCGATTTGAATCATCTTTATTATGACTGTAAATAGCCGCTAAATTAAAACATGCTCTAATTTTATCTTCGACCCAGCCTGCTTCATTTTGCAAAAACAGTTGATAATACAATACGGCTTTGTCGAATTGCTTGTGATCTTTCAATTCATTAGCATAATAATACAAATCACGAGGACTGAATTTATCGCCCTTTTTCAAACGTTTTTCATATATCTTCAGATTTCGGTCTATTGCTACATGCTGATGTTTTTTTTCATCTTTTCGATGCACAATTGCAATATCCGTCTCTACTATTTTTCCGCTTATTTGCAAGTACTCATGTACTGCTCCTATCCACTTGAAGTTATTGAATCTTTTTACTAAGCGGTATCTTCGAAAATAAAAAGCTGGATTACCATCATCATCATATTGCAAAATATAATTCATTGAAACAGCATCTGTACGAGGATCTAGTTTTTCTTTTAAGTCCTTCAAACTCTGTTGATCCTTTTCAAGTACAATATCGTCTGCATCTAACCAGAAAATGAAATCCATTGTAGCCTTACTGAAAGCAAAATTTCTTGCTGCTGAAAAGTCATCGATCCATTTATAATCGTAAATTTTGCTCGTATATTGTTGAGCAATTTTTTTAGTATCATCTGTTGAACCAGTATCAATGATAATAATTTCATCACATATTCCCTGAACGCTATTCAAGCAACCACCTAATACTTCCTCTTCATCTTTTACAATCATACAGAGACTAATCGTTATCATTTATACACCCCATTATTTTTGATAAAACCTGGACAAATACTCACCTCTAAAAGTGAACAAACGTATACTTAATTATGGTATTAGTCTAGGAAGGAATCTTGGTTCCTTCCTAGACAATGATGCACTTAATCAAATGTTATTCCCGCACTGGCAAAACCAGTAACTGTAGATGCTAAACTAACACCAGACGTGCTTGATGAAAATACTAATAATACTTTTTGACCAGCAGTAACTGGAATATTCGCTGCTGTTATACCACTTGCATTTGTTCCGACTGATACGACTGCAAGTGTAGGTGATAGAGATAATGTTGGACCAACTGGTGAAAAACTACTGCTATTTGCATCGGCGATATATACACGTGCTTGAATCGTAATTGGTGACAATAGGTTTAACCCTACAGTTGTACTGAAAAATCCAGCAATAGAAGTAATCGTTCCAGCACGTGGTGCAACAAATGCATAATCAAGTAAGGATCCTACACCTAGATTGATTGAGGTACCGACTACATTTACACCTGCAAAACCACTACCAAATCCTATTACTGCACCAGTATTTGCTAATCCTCCAAGTACAGTTACTAGTTCCACTGGTAGTCCTGATGCATAAGGAATAACTGCACTTGACCCTGTGGCTCCCGTGGCTCCCGTGGCTCCGGTGGCTCCAGTGGCTCCGGTTGCGCCTGTCGCTCCCGTGGCTCCGGTAGCTCCAGTGGCTCCGGTGGCTCCCGTGGCTCCTGTGGCTCCGGTGGCTCCCGTTGCACCTGTTGCTCCCGTGGCGCCGGTGGCTCCTGCGGCTCCGGTGGCTCCGGTGGCTCCCGTGGCTCCGGTGGCTCCGGTGGCTCCCGTGGCTCCTGTGGCTCCCGTGGCGCCTGTCGCTCCTGCGGCTCCGGTGGCTCCCGTTGCACCTGTGGCTCCTGTGGCTCCCGTTGCACCTGTGGCTCCTGTGGCTCCCGTTGCACCTGTGGCTCCTGTG
>JAPFCO010000435.1 GCA_026169505.1 Pseudogracilibacillus sp. | reverse complement strand
TCCGTTTCTACCGCCTGTGCTGCCGCCTTTTGTACTTCTTCACTAAAACGATGATCATAAATAAGCATTGTCGCATGGGAGTTTTGTAACACATGCTGAATTTCTCGTCCGATAAAACGCGAATTAATTGGCACGAAAATTGCTCCGATTTTGCTACATGCATAAATAATTTCAAATAATTCATTGCAATTGAAGAGCATGAAGGCAACTTTATCTCCCTTTTGAATCCCTTTGTCACGTAATGCATGACTTAATTGATTAATGCGCTCATTAAATTGTTTGTACGTAAATATCTTACCCATAAAAGTAAGCGCTTCCTTATTTGCGTAACGAATCGCATTCAATTTGACCGGATTACTAAAAATCATTTGGCTCATCGTACATCCCCCTTAGATGATTTAACTTTATACAACAATGATAACAAAAAAAGAATGAACTAGATATGTTCATTAATTTCATCATACGGATTTATCGCCACGACGCTACAATATGTAGTTTCGTTGAAACGTTCTTAACTACATATTGTAGCGTCGTGGCTGTTTTTGTAATGATGAAATTGATTCATGTGTTAATTAATGTTAACAACGAAAAAGAGGGGATACTATATTCTAAATAGAATTTCGATAAGGGGAAACATAATTATACAACATGAAACACCTTTCTTTACATACCGTACGGGGGTATGTTAAGGTGAAGTTACATAAAGTATTAGGAGGATTTACGATGAAACAAATTACATTACAAGTACAAGGAATGTCATGTGGACATTGTGTGAGTTCGATAGAAGATAATGTTGGAGAAATAAGTGGCGTAAAATCCATTACGGTAAAACTAGAAGATGGGAAAGTAGAAGTCGAATTTGATTCTAATAAAGTAACAACAGATGATGTAAAAAAGGAAATAGAAGAGCTGGGTTATGAAGTAGGATCATAAAGATCTATTTTTTATTCTAATATACCCCCACTATGTATAGGAGGAACCGACATGGCAACAGAAGAAAAAACATTGCAGATCAATGGAATGACCTGTTCAGCATGTGCAGCTAGTATTGAAAAGGGTATTTCTAAAATAGAAGGAGTCGAGCAGGCAAACGTAAACCTTGCGCTTGAACGTACTTCGATTCAATACGATCCAGAAAAAACAGATGTTGACGTATTTAAACAGAAAATAAAAGATTTAGGTTATGATGTTGTCCAAGAAAAGGCAGATTTTGATATTTCAGGGATGACTTGTGCCGCCTGTGCAACAAAAATAGAAAAACGGATGAATAAAATGGACGGTGTCGATCATGCCAATGTTAACTTTACCTTAGAGAATATTTCTGTCGTCTATGATAAGGGAGAAGTACAAATAGACGATATGGTAGCTGCTGTGAAAAAATTAGGCTATGAATTAATTCCGAAACAAAGCAACGAAAATAAAATGGATCATAAACAAGATGAAATTAAAAAACAAACGAGAAAGTTTATTTTCTCAGCTATTTTGACATTACCGTTACTCTGGACGATGGTAGCCCATTTTAATTTTCTATCATTCATTTATTTACCAGATATATTAATGAATCCCTGGCTGCAACTTGCTTTAGCAACTCCTGTGCAGTTTATTATAGGAGCACAATTTTATAAAGGTGCTTATACATCGTTGAAAAATAAAAGTGCCAATATGGATGTGCTCGTGGCTCTCGGTACAAGCGCAGCCTATTTTTATAGTATCTTTTTAACATTCGAATGGATGCTAGCAGGAAGTGTTGGAGAAGCAGATTTATATTTTGAAGCATCCGCAGTAATCATTACGTTAATTGTGTTAGGTAAATTATTTGAAGTACGGGCAAAAGGTAAAACGAGCCAAGCAATTCAGAAGTTACTTGGATTACAAGCGAAAACAGCTCGTGTCATCCGTGAAGGTGTAGAACAGGAAATACCAATCGAGGCTGTCCTTGTGGAAGATTTGATTCTTGTTCGTCCTGGTGAAAAAATTCCAGTGGACGGAGAAATTATCGAAGGACAGTCCGCGGTAGATGAATCGATGTTAACGGGAGAAAGTATTCCAATTGATAAAGATATTGGGGATGCGGTCATTGGAGCAACCGTGAATGAAAATGGCTCTCTACAAATTAAAGCAACAAAGGTAGGTAAAGATACAGCATTAGCACAAATTGTTAAAGTAGTAGAAGATGCACAAGGTTCGAAAGCAGATATTCAACGATTAGCAGATAGAATATCCGGAGTGTTCGTGCCAATTGTCGTGTTCATTGCAGTCGCATCTTTCCTTATTTGGTATTTCGTCGTCACACCAGGGGACTTTCGGGCTAGTATTATCCCGACGATTTCCATTTTAGTCATTGCTTGTCCATGTGCGTTAGGATTGGCAACACCAACATCCATCATGGCTGGTTCTGGTCGTGCTGCTGAAATGGGTCTACTATTTAAAGGCGGAGAACATTTAGAATTGACACAATCAGTTGATACAGTTGTGTTAGATAAAACAGGAACAGTAACAAAAGGTGAACCGACATTAACAGATGTCGTCGTTGCAGAAGGATTTACAGAAGAAGATGTATTGCAAATAGTAGCAACAGCTGAAAACCAATCGGAACATCCATTAGCACAAGCAATTGTAAAAGGTGTTCGAGAGCGAGGTATTTCGTTAGTAGAAGCGGATCGTTTTGAAGCATTACCAGGTTATGGTATTCAGGCAAACATACAAGATCAAGTTGTTTTTGTCGGCACAAGAAAGTTAATGCGTGAGCGAGACATTCATCTTCCGGCAGAAACTGAATCAACAATGGAACAATTAGAACGTGATGGTAAAACAGCTATGTTAATAGCGATTGCTGGAAAATTAGCTGGAGTGATTGCAGTTGCAGATACAGTGAAAGAAACATCTGCAGAAGCAATTGAGCGAATGCATGAGCTTGGTTTAGAAGTCATCATGTTAACAGGTGATAATGAGCGAACAGCAGAAGCAATTGCAAAACAAGTAAATATTGATGATGTAATTGCAGAAGTATTGCCAGATCAAAAGAGTGAAGTCATTCAAAGGCTTCAATCAGAAGGTAAAAAAGTTGCCATGGTTGGAGATGGTATTAATGATGCACCAGCCTTAGCGCTTGCAGATGTTGGGATGGCAGTTGGAAC
>JAPFCO010000496.1 GCA_026169505.1 Pseudogracilibacillus sp. | reverse complement strand
GTATTAAAACAAGTTGGAAAAGAGGATATTGCTCAATTTGTTTCTTTAGTCGGCTTTATTATTGTGCTTGTTATCGTCATTCATCACTTAGCAGATTTATTTCAACAAATTAAATCTGTGTTTTTATTACAAGGTTGATTGAGATGGACATTGTTCAAATCGTACTGATAAGTATGGTTGCCTCGCTTTTATATATTATTTTAAAAGATATTCAACCAACCTTTGCTTTTCTTATTTTATTATTAACAAGCATTTTCATTATTCTCGTCGTTATTCGGCAAATTCAAGCAATTATTCTCTTATTACAGACATTAGGTGAAAGAGCATCCGTAGATTCCACTTATATTCACACGATCTTAAAAATTATCGGAATTGCCTATGTAACGGAATTAGGAGCAAATATTACAAAAGATGCAGGACTTGCTTCCGTCGCATCGAAACTAGAACTTGCCGGGAAAATATTTATTTTATTACTTGCGATTCCGATCATTACTGCAGTGATTGACGTAGTCATTCAATTTATTCCGGCATCAACGAATCAAATACCGTAGATACAAAAAGAAATGGATGAAGCCGATGAAAAAAACAGTTTTGGCCATTATATGTTTCATCTACATCGTACTGCCAATAAAAGTCAGCGCAACGAATACAACGGATGAAGAGGGATCTCAAGCTGATGCTGCAACAGAAGAAGACATACAGGGTGAGATGGTTGATAGTTTGTCTTTACAAGAAGTAAATTCATATTGGTTACAATTTCAAGATGAGTATGGGGAGTTTTTTTCAGACATTCCATCTAAAAATATCGCTGAAATGATAAAAGATGACGATTCGATCTCATTTAAATCAATCATGAAAGGATTAGGTGCATATTTATTTTATGAAATCATCGTAAATGCTAAATTGCTTGGAACATTATTAATGCTGACATTGTTTTCAATTATTTTACAAGCAATTAGTGCCGCTTTTGAAAAAAGCTCTGTTAGTCAAGTAGCTTATTTTATTGTTTTTATTGTGTTAATTTATATTACGTTAACTAGCTTTTATCAAGTGTTTACATATGCACAAGATACTATCCTACAAATGAGTCATTTTATGATGGCCTTACTACCACTAATGTTAGGATTACTAGCTACGTTTGGACAAGTCATGTCTGTGTCTTTTTTTCATCCGATTATTGTGTTCTTAATTCATGCTAGTGGCATATTAGTGACATCATTTATTTTTCCGCTATTATTTTTATCTGCATTATTGATCATTGTTAGTCATATGAATGAGAAGTATCAAGCTACATATTTAGCAGAGTTACTTAAAAATATAAGTGTTGGGACATTAGGGACCTTTATTACAATATTTTTAGGTGTTATATCTGTACAAGGTACCGCTTCGGCAATTCAAGATGGAGTAGCTTTGAAAACAACAAAGTTTATAACAGGAAATTTCATCCCAGTTATCGGGCGGTCATTTACAGATGCTGCAGATACAGTATTAACAGCCGCTTTATTATTGAAAAATGCCATTGGTATTATCGGGTTGTTAATCATTATTTGCATTGCTGCATTTCCAGCTTTGAAAATTATGGTAATTGCTTTAATTTACAAGCTAGCGGCAGCGTTGTTACAACCATTAGGCAATAGTCCAATTATTTTATCTTTGCATATGATTAGTAAATATATCATGTATATTTTAGCTTGTTTAATCACAGTGACGTTCATGTTCTTTCTAGCAATTGTTTTAATGGTTATCGCTAGTAATATTCCATTTTTAATAAGATAAGGTGATTCCTATGTCTATGTTATCCGATTGGGTCATTCAAATAATTATATTTATTTTTATCGGAACAATACTTGAACTGATTATCCCAAATAACTCAATGAAACGTTATGTTCATATCGTCGTTGGGTTAATTCTATTACTTATATTGGTAAAACCAATTTTATATATGTTTTCCGTCAATATTCCTGCAGCGCTCGATCAAGTAGAACAAACTCTTTTTGCGCAAGATGAGTTATTATTTTCCTCGGAAAAACAACTAGAAGAACAAAAAAGTGAAATACTAGCGGAACAAGATGCATATATATGGAATGAGATTACATCGCAATTAATACATGAGGCTAATTCAGTGCTAGAGACCGAGTATGATGGGACAACAGTAAGTGACATTAGTTTTGAGACAAATGATCATGAAGCATTAGAATTAGAAAACATTGAAAAAATCATTGTCACTTTAGAGACAACTGAATCCGATCAAAAAGAAGTATCTATCGTACAACCTGTAGAGATTGGCGAAGATAGCTCACCAGAAGAATTTGTAGAATCAGTCACAGGCAATAAAATAAGAAAAACATTAGCTGAATTATGGGGAGTAGAAGAAGAGCAAATAGAATATGTATGGGAGGAAGGGGCGACTTGATCGATAAAATTAAAGCATTTATTTTACGTTATTTTGGGGACAAGCAAGGAACTAAGAAACGAAAATATGTGATAGCAATTGCATTAATAGGTGTGCTGCTTATTTTGATAAGCAATATCATCCAACCAAGTAAACACACAAGCCCGGATATAAATCAGGATCTGGACGTTGCAACGAAACAAACTCAGGAGCCTGAAACGGCATTAATTGATGATGTGAAGGAAATGGAAGTATATTACGAACAGACTTTACAAGCAATGTTAAATGAAATAACTGGCGTATCGGAAGTAGAAATTATGGTGAATATTGATTCTACAAATGTACAGGTATATGAAAAGGATTTAATTGTAGGTGCACAGACAACAGATGAACTAGATAAGAATGGTGGGGAGCGCCAGGTAGAAGACGAAACAAAAGAAACGAAATTAGTCTATGTAAGAAAAGGGGATCAGGAGGTGCCAATATTAGTTCAAACGAAAAAGCCAGAAGTGAGGGGAGTATTTATTATTGCCAAAGGAGCAGGCAACGCCACCATCAAACAATGGATTGTCGAATCAGTATCAAAAGTGTTAGATGTACCAACGTACCGTATTTCAGTTATGCCTAAATGAAAGGGGATATGAGGATGTTAAAAAAGCAAACAGTGTGGTTACTAACGATGCTCAGTTTAATGATCGTGTTAAGTGTATATTATATGATGTCAGATCAAGAGGATGTGGCATATATTGATACAGAGCAACAACCATTTGAAGAGGCTGTGCAAGAAAAAGAGGAAGCGGAGGATGTTGTTATTGAAAATATGACAGAAGTGGATCATGATGAATTGTTTACAACAATCCGCATGGAGTTAGAAGATGAAAGAAATATTAAAAAGGATCGTTTAAAAGATATTGTTGCCTCAAGTGAGGCGACTACAACAGAAATTAATACCGCATTAAACGAAATCGATGCATTGGAAAATGTGACAACGAAAGAAACGATTCTTCAAGAATCAATTTTGACTACGAATGAAGCTTATGAGGATGTTTTAGTACGGGCTGACGAAGATAAAGTCCATGTACATGTTATTACAGATCAATTACCAAAAGAAGAAGCCGTCCAAATTATGCAAATGGTCAAAGATGAGCTTGGTGAAATAGTAGTTGATGTCAATTTCCAAGCAACAAATAGCTAAATATATAAAAGAGTAAGCAAGACGTACATGATGTAGTCACAAATAATACAAGACGATGATGCACATTCATAAAAGTTAACATATAAATAGGGTTTTTCAATCAGATGCTAAAGCGCATCTGATTTTTCTCTTAACCAGCGAATAACAACAGACGAACAATATTTTTAGGCAATAAAGATATATTTGGCTTATTGTATTTTTTTTGTGTTAGAATGTACACATACATTAATTTTGTGAAAAAGGAGATTTAAACGATGCTAAAAATTCAAGAATTAAGAGAAATAATTCGACTTGTAGATCAATCATCTATTAGCGAGTTTGTGTATGAAAAAGATGATTCAAAGATTAAAATCAAAAAACAGACAGAGGTTCAGACAAATACAGTAGTAAGTGAACTAGCTGCTGCACCTCAACAAACGGTGGAAACTCCCGCTGTTACAGAAAAGAAAGAAGAAATAGTATTAAAAGAAATTCCTAAAAAACAAGCAACAACAGAAGTTGTAGAAGATAATGACGATAGCTTAGTAGAGATTGTATCCCCGATGGTTGGTACATTCTATCGTAAACCTTCTCCTGAAAGCGATTCCTATGTGGAAGAAGGATCGAAAATAACTGAAAGCTCGATTGTATGTATCGTCGAAGCGATGAAATTATTTAATGAAATTGAAGCGGAAACAACTGGTGAAGTCGTTGAGATTTTAGTTGGCGACGGAGAACTAGTGGAATATGGACAACCTTTATTCAAGGTAAAAACAAAGTAAATAAGGGGCGATTACATTGATTAAAAAGTTATTAATCGCTAACAGAGGGGAAATAGCTGTCCGAATTATTCGTGCTTGTAAAGAACTAGGCATTGAAACGGTTGCAGTATATTCTGAAGCAGATAAAGAAGCTTTACATGTGCAGTTAGCCGATGAAGCTTATTGCATCGGACCCGCTCCAGGGGCAGAAAGTTATTTAAATGTAACAAATATCATGTCAGTTGCTACATCAACTGGCGTTGACGCCATTCACCCTGGATACGGATTTTTAGCAGAAAATGCCGACTTTGCAGAAATATGTAAAGAATGTAATGTTAAATTTGTTGGACCATCTGCTGAAGCGATTCAAAAAATGGGTATTAAAGATGTTGCAAGAAAAACAATGGAAGAAGCGGGCGTACCAATTGTTCCAGGTTCTGATGGTATTTTAGAAAATGAAGCAGATGCTGTAGAACTAGCTAATAAAATGGACTATCCAGTCATCATTAAAGCAACAGCTGGTGGTGGTGGAAAAGGGATTCGAGTCGCTAGAAATGAAGAAGAATTAGTAACTGGTTACCGTATGACGCAAAAAGAAGCGGCAGCAGCTTTCGGTAATCCGGGTATTTATATGGAGAAATTTATTGAAGATTTTCGACATGTAGAAATACAAATTCTCGCAGATGAGCATGGAAATGTTGTCCATTTGGGAGAAAGAGACTGTTCGATTCAAAGAAGGTTACAGAAATTAGTGGAGGAAACTCCTTCACCAGCAATAACTCCTGATATTCGTAAAGCAATGGGAGATGCAT
>JAPFCO010000440.1 GCA_026169505.1 Pseudogracilibacillus sp. | reverse complement strand
TGTTCCTAGATAATGGTCTTAGGATCATTTGGGACAATTCTTTTCCTCCTTGCGGGCATAACCGCATGAAATAGACTGTTTCCCAGTGTGCGTTTCGACCTTCAAACACGCAGGCTGTACACCTTGATATTCGAACCTAGATGTTAGTAGCTCTAGGGCGGCTTTCGACACAAGGATAGTACTCATAAACGAGGCTGCTGATCGGCGTTTACACTAGGGATATCTCAGAGCGTCCAAGACTTTAGTTCCAATGATTCTAAATCGAAAGGAGTGTTTAACCCCATGAAATTATTTGTTGGTTTAGATGTTAGTTCTTTTGATATCAAGGTTTGTTTTTTAAACGGTGAAGGGAATGAATTGAAATCATTCACAGTCACCAATGACTTGCCTGGTGCAACAAAGTTAAGAGACGAAATCTTGAACGTTGTTCAAGACGAATCCGTTAGTGAATTAAAAATCGGTCTTGAATCAACCAGTGTCTATAGTTTTCATCCATCCATGTTTTTACACAACGACGAATCCATTCGTGCACTTGGTGGGCAAGTCCTAGTCATGAATCCAAAACAGATAACTAACTTCAAAAAAAGCTATAGCGATATGGATAAAACAGATGAAATTGATGCCTTCGTCATTGCCGATTATTTACGTTTTGGTCGTTTACCGATGTCGGTTGTCAAAGAAGAACAATATGTTGCCCTTCAACAATTGACACGTGCACGTTACCAAATTGTTCGTCAAATCACGAAGGAAAAACAGCGATTCCTTCAGTATTTGAGCTACAAGTGCAATACATTTACCGAAGAAGTTGAGTCTTCAGTATTCGGAAAAGCAATGATGGATCTTTTTCTTGAGAATTATAGTTTGGAAGAGTTATCCCAAATGTCTTTGGAAGATTTAGCTGATTACTTGCGATTGAAGGGGAAAAATAGATTTCCAGATCCAAAGCAAGTTGCCGAATCTATTCAGAAAGCAGTGCGTTCTTCCTATCGTTTAGACAAAGTTGTTGAAGATTCAATTGATACGATACTTGGCACTTCTATCACTTTAATTCGTACATTTGAAAAGCAAATTAAAGAGCTTGATAAATCGATTGAGCGAATCATGAAAGGTGTGCCACAAACGCTGCAAACTGTACCTGGTATTGGACCTGTATTTACAGCTGGAATCATCGCTGAAATAGGTCAAATTGAGCGTTTTGATGATGAAACAAAGGTCGCTAAGTATGCAGGTCTGTATTGGCGTAAACACCAATCTGGTCGCTTTACAGCAGATGACACATCACTATCACGTATTGGTAATCAGTATCTCCGTTATTACTTAGTTGAAGCCGCCAACTCGGTAAGAAGGCAGATCCCTGAATACAGTGAGTATTACACGAAAAAGTACCAAGAAGTACCTAAGCATCAACATAAAAGAGCCCTCGTCTTAACAGCAAGAAAATTAGTGCGTTTGGTGGATGCGCTACTACGCAAAAACCAAATCTACACGCCCAAAAGGAGCGAAGCATATGAAGCATAAATAGCTTCCAAATCCTTTTGCATTATCCAGTAATTTACATATATTTACTGGATTTAGTTTAGCATTGTCTTTTTTAGATAAATTGTACCTTGATAATCAAATATTTAATTATTTTTCTCTTGACATATTACCGCAGGTCTATTACGATGGGACAATTTTATATACTTTTTACTTGTTTCTCAAAGTATTCATTTTGTAGAAGCCCCATATGAATGATGTCATGCCATTCACCATTTCTAAACAGACTTTGTCTACTGCTTCCTTCTTGTTGAAAACCAATTTTAGTGTACAAACGAATAGCCCTATCATTAAATGAAAATACTTTAAGAGAAACTCTATGAAGATTCATTTCGTAAAAAACGTAATCCAACAATAATTTCAATCCCTCTAGACCATAGCCTTTTCCCCAATATTCCTTTTCACCGATATCAATAACACATTCGGCATTTCTATTTTTATATTCGATGTTGATTAATGATACAATGCCAATTGGTATTTCATTTTCCTTTTCAACCATAATATAACTTTTGGCGGTAGGAGATCCCAAAATAACATGATCTACAAATTCTTTCGTTTCTTCCATCGGATAAACATCTAAAGATGGGTTGGTGGAATGCATTACTTCCAAATCATTTCTCCACTTATTATACAGTTCTGTATCTTCCTTTATCATCTTTCTTAGTCTCACCCTTGATGATTCAAACAACATAACGATCACTCCTCGTTTGCAAATTTTGGATTAATTAATATTTCTAAAGTGAAAAGCAAAACGGATAATTGCTCCTCTACTTTTGTTTGTTCATGTCCCAGTTGAAACGTGTCCAACATTAAGCCATTTATAAATGATATAAGATACCGTGCAATAGAACGAGCAGATTGTTGAGGTCTAAATTCTCCTTTACGTTCACCTTCATTTAATACTTCTTCTATCGCTTCAATAATTCGGTTGTAGCGTTCATTAATGTAAGGAAAATTACCTTTATCATTTGCGTATTCAGATGACAAAAAAAATTCCGCCCTCGCATAGAGTAATCCCTGGTCAATTCTCTCAATATATAACCGTTGTTCTTCAACCCAATTTTTTAATTGTAGCCATAATGAACCTTCATCAGATGGAACGAAGTATTGAATATCTTTTTTTTTATCATATTTTAAGACTTCGAGAAAAACGTGTTCAATATTATTAAAGTAACTATACAATGCACCTCTTGAGATTCCAGCTTTGTCCATAATATCTTGCATCGTTGTATGAACAAACCCTTTCTCGATAAACACCTTCTGGGCTGTTTCTACTAATTCTTTTTTTCTTTCTATTTTATATTCTTCGCTAACTTTTGGTGCCATAAAGTCACCTCCATAATAATTGATAAGAGACACATAACAAACTATACACTAATGTCTTTTTATAGTGTAGATTATAACGACATTAGTGTATAGTTTCAAGAGTTTCGAATATTATTTTGTAAATAAGATGGGTTTCCACACTAAAATCCGAATAACCTTTATTGTTAAATGTCATTTAATTCACTCTTTACGACAATTTTAATTTGATTTTGCATTAACTTTCACGAAATTTCACCTTATCATCTATATAGGCTTTCACTTCGTTATAAGAAAATGATTCAGTTATAAGTGGGTGCATATAGTTGTTCCAAGCACCTTCTAATGAACATTGAAACATACTACTTTGAGAAACCAATGTATCTGCAACATCAGACAATTCTATTTTCGTTTTTCATCTTCCTTCGCTTTTTCTATCTACTGTATAATATTATCGAACTGTTCATTAAATCACCCACATAGGTACGCCACATAACGGTACTAATAAAAGATTTCATGAATTCTCATTAATAATTGCTGTTGTATAATATCAGTGGTATCCCGCAACTCGTTTAACATCACTCTATCGAAGTGTTCCTTTGTTCTAAAATAATGGATAGATTTATCTAACAAATAGCTTTCAAATGCCCATTTGGTAAAGAATCCTATTTTTAGTTCATCAATAACCATGTTTATTATGTCTTGTTTTTTGATTTATTTGATCGCTTTATTAGAATTAAAGCTAACCACATTACTCATATTTATCTTTCCTTTCTAATTTCATGGTTTATTTCTACTACACACTTTGTGTCAATTATGAATTGAGCATAGTGCTAATATCGTTGACTGCTCTATTCAGATTTTGTAATTGTTGCATTAACACTTCTTCTTGTTCTGTAAGATTATGACCGTATTTTAGATCATAATTTAATTTTGAAATTTCCTTCCTTAGAACAGATAAAGCTAATTCAATATGACTCATTTACATATCTCTTTTTTCATTATCTATTAATATAAAAATTGGGATTGGTTTAGAGTTAGATAAAGAGTGGTTTTTCACTTTGGCGTTTTCAGGCATGCGTCCTGGTGAACTAGTCGCTTTAAAAAATTCCGATTCAGATTTTAACAAAAATACAATAAGCATTAGTAAAACACTTTATAGTGAAAAGAATAATATGAAAGAATATATGCTTGATACAACCAAAACAAATAAATCAAGAATTATTGACATGGATGAATTTATCATGAAAATGTTAAAACAACTTGTGAGAATGAATGACCGTCATAAAATGAAATATCGAACTGTAATTGAAGACTTTCATAATGAGGATTTTGTATTTCAACGAAAGAATGGATGTCCATTCTTAACCAAAAGCTTGTCTAATCGTATGAAGAGATTATTAAAGTTTTCAGAAGCTAAAAAGGAACTGACTCCACATAGTTTTAGACATACCCACATTTCTATGATGACGGAATCCGGGGATGACTTACCGACAATAATGGAAAGAGTTGGACATGAGGATCCAGACACTACATTAAAAGTATATACACACGTTACAAAGAAAATGAAAGTTGAATCTATAAATAACACAACATCTTTACACAGT
>JAPFCO010000124.1 GCA_026169505.1 Pseudogracilibacillus sp. | reverse complement strand
GTGAATGACCAAAGTGGAACAATTATATAAGGTCAGTCTAATCGTACCATATAACGGCATGATAATCACTCAATTCTTGCACCATATTTTATTTATTTTCATTAAAGGTCTATTTCATCACTGATATTGAGATAAGTGATCATATATGTATATAAAACTATCTTAAAATATTCAAACAAAACCCTTTCCTATTATTATAGAAAAGGGTTTTGCGTATTTATCATTTATAATACGTTACTACGTGCCATAAACAAATATTAATTTAGATTTTTTTGGACGAGCTTTTGTACAAGCGATCCATCTGCTTTACCTTTTACTTTAGGCATAACATTTCCCATCACTTTTCCGAAGTCTTTTTTGGAAGTTACTTGTAAATCAGCAATTGCATCTAAAATAACTTCTTCCAATTCTGCTTCCGAAAGTTGCTCTGGCATATACACGGATAATATATCAATCTCTTTACTTAGCTTTTCACATAAGTCATCTCGACCAGCAGCTTTGAATTCTTCATAAGATTCATTACGCTGTTTCAGTTCTCTAGCTAAAATAGTGAGCTCATCTGCTTGAGATAACTCATCTACTCCAAGATTTATTGCTTCATTTTGCAAAGAAGCTTTAACCATACGTATCACGCTAAGCTTTTCCTTATCTTTTGCTCGCATCGCTCGTTTCATGTCTTCATTTAACTTAGTTAAAAGTGACAATTCTTACACCTACTTTAAAATTAACGTTTACGAGATCTAGCAGCTTCAGACTTTTTCTTACGGCGTACACTAGGTTTTTCATAGTATTCACGTTTACGATATTCAGATAATGTTCCACTTTTAGAAACACTTCTTTTAAAACGACGTAGTGCGTCTTCTATAGATTCATTTTTACGAACCCGAGTTGTATTCGACATACAATTTCCCTCCCTCCGGAGTATAAAACTATAATTGATCGACGTAAATGTATATACACGTCTGTAACAATTATATTACAAGCAAGGTAAAGGGTCAACAACTAATATGCTTTTATTCAATAAATAGCTATTAATTTGCAATTAGTTCAATTGTTACTTTAACGAAAACACCCTGATTAATCAGATATCCAGCTTTTAATAGTTGCATCCTTTGTTATCAATTCTCATACTTTAATTCTTCAAAATGATACGATATACTTGCTAAAGCATACAAAGAAGCTGTTTCCGTACGTAGTATTCGTTTTCCTAATCGTACAGGTATTGCCCCATTGTTTTTTAATAAAATAACTTCTTGATCGGAAAATCCACCTTCTGGACCAATAATCATTAAAAGCTGTTGTCCATTTTTAATCTGAGATAAAACATCCGCAAAAGAATGATTCGTTTCTCGTCTCGCCTCTTCTTCATATCCAAATAAAATGTGATCATACATATTTGATTCTATGATTTCCTCCAAAGGCTGCTGCTCTTTTACGATAGGCATCACATTACGATGACATTGTTCACTTGCCTCTTTGATGATTTTATCATATCTTTTCATCCGTTTTTCTGCCTTTTTAGTATCCCATTTTACAACGGAACGATCCGCTTCAAATAATTGAAAAGCTGCTGCACCTAATTCGGTTCCTTTTTGGAAAATAAAATCTAATTTACTTCCCTTTGGTAGTCCTTGAGCAATAGTGACGTGTACTGGTAATTCACTATCTTCATCTAACCGTTCTTTGATTCGAACCCGAACATCTTCAGTAGAAAATTGTTCAATTATACAGATCGCAGCTTGTCCATCTGGATGGTTACAAATGATTGTATCACCAATTTGTTGTCTCATCACTCTTTGTATATGATGTGCATCTTCATCTGTTAAAACGACAAATTCTTTTTCCCAATTATCCTTAGGTATGTAATATCTCTGCACATTTCCACCTACTACTATTTAATCTTTTTTTGCGCAATAAAACTAATCCATTTTTCTTGTTCATTTTTTTGAATGATTGTAAAGCCACGCGCTTCGATCTTCTCTTGCACCATATCCGCTTTTTCTTCAATAATTCCCGCAGTAATAAAGTATCCTTGTGGTAACAGATTATTCCATGCATCATCCACAACAAGTAATAATATATCAGCTAATATATTAGATACAATAATATTAGCCGGTTGAGTGACCCCTTTTAATAGGTCATTTTGTTGAACAATAATTATTTCTTCTAAATCATTTAAATCTCTGTTAGCGATGGTACTATTTACAGCTACTTCATCCAAATCGTAACTGTAGACCTGTTTAGCTCCTGACAAAATAGATGCAATACTTAAAACGCCTGAACCTGAACCAACATCTAAAACAATATCATTTTGTTGAATGACTGATTCTAATCCTTGTATGCTCAATTTTGTTGTTGGATGTGTCCCTGTACCAAATGCCATCCCCGGATCCATCTTAATGATTTTCTCATTCGGTCGCTTTTCATATCGTTCCCAACTTGGAACAATGACAAGTTTTTCTGATACTTTTTCCGGCTTAAAATACTTTTTCCATTCATTTTCCCAGTCTTTTTCTTCAACGGTATTAATTTGAATCGTATTTTCACCGATATCGATACCAATATCCGTTAATTGATTGATCCGATCTCGAATTGTTTGTTGTTTCACGATCCAATGTTCATTCTCAATAAAGTACGCTTTAATATAAATACCTTGTGTAGGATATTTAGTAGGATCTAATTCATATATTTCACCAAACCGATCTCGTTTTTCTTTTGTTAGATCTTGTGGATCTTCAATGACGACACCGTTAGCACCTAAATCATTCAGAATATTAGAAATTGCTTCTAATGCGTCGTTTGTCGTGTGAACAACTATTTCGTGCCAACTCATCACCATCACTCATTTCTATGTTTAGAAAACTTGGCTTACGTTAAACGATTCTTGAATATCTATTTTGCTTTCTTATCCGCAACTAAAGGGAACAGATTAGTCCCCTTTAAACGCTTTTTTAAATCGTTGGAACAATGAATCTTCATCTTCTGAGATTGGAGCATTATCTTCTGTTTGATTGAATTCTTTTAGTAGCTCTTTCTGTTTACTCGTAAGTTTCGTTGGTGTTACGACACGTACTTTCACACGTTGGTCACCTTGCCCATATCCACGTACGTTTGGAGCGCCTTTCCCACGTAATCTAAACGTTTTTCCTGTTTGAGTTCCCGCTGGAATTTTAATCGAAACCTTACCATGAACAGTTGGGACCTCTACTTCATCGCCAAGTGCTGCTTGTGCAAATGTAATTGGCATTTCTACGTAAATATGGTCGCCTTCACGATGATAAAATTCATGCTGTGCCACTTGAATCACAACAAATAAATCACCCGGAGGTCCACCATTAATACCTGGCTCGCCTTTTCCACCGATACGAATTTGTTGCCCTTCATCGATCCCCGCAGGAATAGATACTTTTACTTTCGTATGTTTTTTAACTTTACCTGAACCATCACATGTAGCACATGCATCTTTAATGATTTTCCCTTTTCCTTGACAGTAATGACACGCTCTACGATTGACTACTCTACCAAATGGCGTATTCTGTTCTGTGTTAAGTTGACCTGAACCATGACAATGTGAACATGTTTCTGGTCTAGTTCCTGGCTTAGCACCAGATCCGTGACAAGTGTCACACTCTTCTTCTTTAGGCAGTGATACTTCTGTTTCTTTACCAAATATTGCTTCTTCAAAGGTTAAGTTCATCGTATATTGTAAATCATTACCCTGTTGTGGTGCATTCGGATCTCTTCGTCCTCCACCACCAAAAAACATATCAAAAATATCACCAAAGCCTGAACCAGAGAAATCTCCAGATCCAAAGCCTTGACTTTGAGCGCCAGCATGACCAAATTGATCATATTGTGCCCGTTTTTGATCATCATTTAGAACTTCATATGCTTCTTTTACTTCTTTAAACTTCTCTTCAGCATTCTCTTCTTTACTAACATCAGGATGATACTTTCTCGCTAATCGTCGATACACTTTTTTAATATCATCTTTCGTTGCATCTCGATCTATCCCTAAAACTTCATAATAATCACGTTTACTCAATTTCGCTTCACTCTCCTGAGCCTAATTTCAATACTATTAATAGTATCATTGATTGCTCTATACAAGCAAATAAGCCATGTATAAAAGTCTGTAGAAAACTTGGCTTATCCCCAAATGTTTATGGAGAAAGCCTTACTGCTAAAAAAAGTCAAAGTCAAGAAAAACCTGACTTTGACTTTACAAACAAAAACAAGTTATTTATTTATTTTCTGCTTCTTCTTTATCGTCATCGACTTCTTCAAAGTCTGCGTCAACAATATCTTCGCCGTCAGTTTCTGCTTCAGCCTCTGAACCTTGTTGCGCCTGCTGTTCTTGAGCCATTTGTTCGTATAACTTCGTAGATAATTGTTGTACTTGTTCTTCTAATGCTTCTTTTTTCGTTTTAATTGCTTCAATATCTTCACCTTCAAGTGCCTCTTGTAAAGCTGTTTTAGCTTCTTCAGCACTTTGTTTATCTTCTTCAGATACATTTTCTTCTAAATCTTTAATCGTTTTATCAGTAGTGAAGATTAATTGATCTGCTTCATTTCGTAAATCAATTTCTTCACGACGTTGTTTATCTGCTTCCGCATTTTCTTCTGCGTCTTTAACCATTTGGTCAATTTCGTCATCAGATAAGCCAGAAGAAGACTGAATCGTAATCGATTGTTCTTTGTTTGTACCTAAGTCTTTTGCACGTACGTTCACAATACCATTCGCATCAATATCAAATGTCACTTCAATTTGTGGTATTCCTCTTGGTGCAGGTGGAATATCTGTTAATTGGAAACGACCTAATGTTTTATTATCTGTGGCCATTTCACGTTCACCTTGTAATACATGGATATCTACCGCTGATTGGTTATCTGCTGCTGTTGAGAATACTTGTGATTCACTTGTTGGAATCGTTGTATTACGCTCAATTAATTTTGTAGTTACGCTACCCATTGTTTCAATTCCTAAAGAAAGTGGTGTTACGTCTAATAATAGAACGTCTTTAACATCACCTTGTAGTACCCCACCTTGAATCGCTGCTCCTAAAGCAACTACTTCGTCAGGGTTAACTCCTTTAGAAGGTTCTTTTCCTGTTTCTTTTTGGATCGTCTCTACAACCGCCGGAATACGTGTTGATCCACCAACTAATAGAACTTTATCTAGTTCGTTCGCTGATAAACCTGCATCTGATAATGCTTTGCGAACAGGTACCATTGTTCTTTCAACTAATTCAGAAGTTAGTTCGTCAAATTTTGCTCTAGTTAATGTTAACTCTAAGTGAAGTGGTCCAGCATCTCCAGCTGTAATAAATGGTAGTGAAATTTGTGTTTGTGAAACGCCTGATAAGTCTTTTTTCGCTTTTTCAGCTGCATCTTTCAAACGTTGTGTTGCCATTTTATCTTGTGATAAATCAATACCATTTTCTTTACGGAACTCAGCAACCATATACTCGATTACTTTTTCGTCAAAGTCATCTCCGCCTAGTCGGTTATCACCTGCTGTTGAAATAACTTCAAACGTACCGTCACCAATATCTAAAATGGATACGTCAAATGTCCCTCCACCAAGGTCATACACTAAAATTGTTTGGTCTTGGTCTTCTTTATCAATCCCGTAAGCTAAAGCAGCTGCAGTTGGTTCGTTAATAATTCTTTCTACCTCTAACCCTGCAATCACTCCAGCATCACGAGTTGCCTGACGCTCAGCATCGTTGAAATAAGCAGGTACAGTAATAACTGCCTTTTCTACTTTCTCACCAATATAATCTTCAGCATAGCCCTTTAAGTGTTGTAAAATGATTGCAGATACTTCTTGTGGTGTGTAATCTTTTCCATCAACAGTTTCTGTGTAGTCTGTACCCATATGACGTTTAACTGATTGAATCGTGTCTGGGTTCGTAATAGCTTGACGTTTAGCAACTTCCCCTACTTGTCTTTCGCCATTTTTAAATGCAACAACTGATGGACTTGTACGGTTTCCTTCAGGGTTCGTAATGACGACTGCTTCGCCACCTTCCATTACTGTCACACAAGAATTCGTTGTACCTAAGTCAATACCTATAATTTTACTCATAATTAAAACTCTCCTTTAATACCTATTTATTTACTTTAACCATTGCTGGCCGAATCACTTTATCTTTTAATAAAAAACCTTTTTGCAGTTCTTCGACAACGATGTTAGAATCAAAGTCTGCTTCTTCCACTTGCATTACTGCATGGTGCATATTTGGATCAAACTCTTTATTCACTGTATCGATTGCTTCTATCCCTTGGCTTTTCAATGCCTCTACAAATTGGTTATATACCATTTGAATGCCTTCTACAAATCCTTTACTTTCTTCTGTTACTTCTGTTTGTAATGCTCTTTCAAAATTATCTAATACCGGTAATAATTCTGTAATAACTTCTTGAGATTTATATTTACGTTCGGCAATTCTTTCTTTCTCCGTACGTCTTTTAAAATTATCAAACTCTGCTTGTACTCGTAATACACGATCTTGTAATTGTTCCTTCTCATCCATTAACGCTTGAAGCTGACCATCTAGTAATTCTTCATCTGTCAATACGTCAACAATATCTTCTTCATCAGTTACTTCTTTATCTATCACTTCTGTTTCTGTATCTGGCTCTTGCTCCTGCTCTTTAGCCTTTTCATGTTCATTCATTTACGGTACCTCCAAAATTAAATTACCACCATAAACCATAACATGAATTACTCTCAAAATAAACTATAAGCTATTGATATATTTGATTTCATTCAACTATTCATCCTTATAAATGATCTTTATTTTTTAAATTCAATAAATCGGTCATCTCATTCGACACTGATTGTAATAAGGAAATAACTTTTCGATACTTCATCCGTGTTGGACCAAGTAACGCGATCGTACCTAATTGATTGGTACCTATAGAATAGGTAGACGTAATTAAACTGAAGTCTTTAATCGCTTCGACCTTATTTTCCTGTCCTATCGAGACATGGATTCCTTTATGCTGATTACCTAATAGCTTAATCATCTCTCCTTCATTTTCCAACATCGTATAAAATTCATATATTTTATCGACATCTTTAAACTCTGGTTGTGTTAAAATGTTCGTCTCACCTGAGACAAATAATTTAGTTGGTTCTTCGTAGCTAATAACGGATTTGATATATTCAAACATTACTTCATAGTTATGGATATGTTTTTTCATGAGATCATACACTTCCGTTTGCAATGCAATAGGTAATTCTATAATCGGAATATCGATGAGTCGATCATTTAAAATATTGACCATTTTTTCAAAGTCATTCATATGAATGTTTGGTGGAATGGTAAAATGTTTATGTTCGACATGCCCTGTGTTCGTCACAAGAATAGCAACAGCTGTGTTAGGGTTCAATGCAATAAGCTGGATCTGCTTCAATGTTGCATCTGTCGTATTTGGCCCTAAAACAATCGTCGTATAATTCGTTAACTGTGATAGCACCTCAGCAGACATTTGAACAATTTGTTCTAATTCTATTAAATTATCTTGGATCATATGTTCAACTGAAAGGATATCTTGGCCTCTCATATTTGGTGAGATAACATTGTCTACATAGTAACGGTACCCTTTTTGGGACGGTATCCGACCTGAAGATGAGTGAGTTTTTTCTAATAATCCCATATCTTCTAAATCAGCCATGACATTACGAATAGTTGCTGCACTGAGATTAATGGTTTGATCATTTGAAAGCGCTCGTGACCCTATAGGATGAGCAGTTTCAACAAAATCATCAATAATCGTTTGTAATATTAGTAATTGCCTTTCTGTCAACATGCTATTCACCTCCATTAGCACTCACCTTCATCGAGTGCTAATAATAAATTATCAAATCTAGATTTCTTTGTCAATAAAGAAGTTTTAAAAATAAGACTTATCGTTAAAAACAACGCTTTTCATACATAATAATGAATATTGGACTAATTATCCTAAAATAAAAAAAGGAAAACAAAACGATGAGCACATCGTGTTTTCCTTTTCTTCTTTTAATTATTATCGTCATCTAATTGTAAAACAGACATAAATGCTTCTTGTGGTATTTCTACGGAACCGACCATTTTCATCCGCTTCTTACCTTCTTTTTGTTTTTCTAATAATTTACGCTTCCGTGTGATGTCTCCACCATATAATTTAGCTGTTACGTCTTTACGAACTGCTTTTATATTTGATCTAGCTATAATCTTGTTTCCAATTGCTGCTTGAATTGGTACTTCGAATTGTTGTCTTGGAATTAAGTCTTTTAACTTCTCTACAATCTGTCTTCCCCGATTAGCACTAAAGTCTTTATGGACGATCATCGAAAGTGCATCAATTGGATCACTATGCAATAAAATATCCATTTTAACTAAATCGGAAGAACGATTTCCAATAAACTCATAATCTAATGATGCATATCCTTTTGTATGGGATTTTAATTGATCAAAAAAGTCAAAAACAATTTCCGATAATGGTAAATCATACATGACATTTACGCGAATATCATCTAAATATTGCATATCAATAAATTGACCGCGTTTCCGTTGACATAATTCCATGACTGGTCCGACAAATTCATTCGGTACCATAATCGAAGCCTTCACAAACGGTTCTAATATATCTTCAACTAACGTCGGATCTGGCATAAAAGATGGATTATCTACTTGGAGTACTTCCCCATCCGTCTTCACTACTTCATAAATTACACTAGGCGCTGTCATTATTAAATCAATACTAAACTCTCGCTCGATACGTTCCTGGATGATTTCCATATGAAGTAATCCTAAAAATCCCGAACGGAACCCAAAACCTAATGCTTGTGAAGTTTCCGGTTCATATTGTAATGCAGCATCATTTAGTTCTAAACGTTCTAATGCTTCACGTAATGCATTGTAATCTTCCGAATTTACCGGATATAAACCACAGTAAACCATCGGATTTAATTGTCTGTATCCAGGTAATGCCTCTGTTGCACCATTTTCTGCATGTGTAATCGTATCTCCAACTTCTGTATCTTTCACTTCTTTGATTGCTGCTGTAAGATAACCTACATCACCAACAGTTAATATATCCTGGCTTATCGCTTTTGGTGTATGAACACCAACTTCAATGACTTCATACTCTTTTTGACTTGCCATCATTTTAATTTTATCACCTGGTTTAACTTGTCCATCTTTTACACAAACAGAAGCAATGACTCCACGGTAAGAATCGTATACCGAGTCAAAGACTAACCCCTTTAATGGCGCTTCTAAATCTCCCGCCGGTGGAGGGATTACTTCAACAATCCGTTCTAAGATTTCTCCGATACCAATATTTTCTTTTGCTGATGCCAAGATGACATCATCTGGGTCAATCCCAACAATATCTACTAACTCTTGTGTCACCCGGTCAGGATCCGCATTAGGTAAATCAATTTTATTAATAACGGGAATAATTTCTAGTTCGTTATCTAACGCTAAATAGACATTCGCTAATGTCTGTGCTTCAATACCTTGTGCAGCATCAACTACTAAGATAGCTCCTTCACAAGCAGCAAGACTTCGCGAAACTTCATACGTAAAATCAACGTGTCCCGGTGTGTCGATTAAATGAAATACATAGTCGTCCCCTTTGTTGCTTTCGTACTCCAATTGGACTGCATTCAATTTAATTGTAATTCCACGTTCACGTTCTAATTCCATTCCATCCAAAAATTGTTCTTTCATTTCTCGTTCAGTTAAAGCTTTTGTATTTTCTAAAATTCGATCCGCTAATGTTGATTTTCCATGATCAATATGGGCGATGATCGAAAAGTTACGAACGTTCTCTTGTCTATTTTTCATAAGTCCGTGTTCACTCCTACAGTTCATACCTCAATTATAACGCACTTCACGCTTCCATGATTATATCAATTGAATCACATTGTTTCAATTTAATACAATTTAATCGAAAAAAAGACTTACAAACTGGTACATTATTCCAATACATATATCATAAAATGTTGAGACGACATTTTCAAACATGGAAGCAGTCCGATAGACGCCTGGCTCTTCTTCCTTATGATGATCGAATGGCTCTATTTCACTTTCTTCTAACTCGATGATTGGATATGTTTCAACTACTTCCGGCTCTACGACAGAAGGCCTTTGCCACTCGGGTTCTTTAGCTCCGTAGGATACACCTCCGAAAAAAACCATCATGAACAATAGTAGTATGATAACTGTTCTCCCCATTTTAATCCTCCTAATTACTAGCTTTTTCTGCTTCAAAGTACAATTCACTAAATATTTCCGCTATAATATCTGCAGTTAAATACATTTCATCTAATGTATTTTCATGGCCACCTATTTCTATTAAGACTGAGTTTTCGAGCAAATCTTGATTATATACGCCATTTGAATTTGCTCCTTCTTTTGTAATAATTCCTTTACTTAGACCTGGATAAGCATCTTCCAGCTTATAATGAATTTCCGTCGCCAAATCCAAGTTTTTTTCGTATTGTTTATTTTCAGCTCCGATGACAAACAAAACTGTCGCATGTTCTTGTCCGTTTATATCTGCAACTGTCTTCTCTCGTGGTAAACTATCACGATGTATGTCAAATGCATATTGCAAATTTCCATTATTAGCAATTGCCTCTTCTACTACTGGTCTTGCAGCTTCATATGATTGGTGATAACCCCATCCTTTTTCATGTAAAATGTTCATAATATCTGTATCATCTACTAGAGTACTAATTCCATTAGCTTCTAACGATTGAGCGATACGATCACTTACTCTCGTAATATTAACTTCTTCGTGATGTGCATTATTTTCATCTGTTTCTTCAGGTAAATGTGGTAGAAATGATTCACGACTGTGGCTGTTATATAAAAAAACAACGGGTTCATCTGTACTTTTTTCTTGTTTTACTGGTGCTTCTTCTTGCTCATCATCCACTGCTTTTCGATCTTGTAATATATCTTCTAAAGGAGGTCCCGATTCATGGGATAATAAATTCATATCATCCATCCCTTCACCAGCAATAATAACTTTATGTTCATAAGTAGAGAAACCTGGAATCTCATAACCTAATAAACTTTTTAAATCATCCAATCGAATACTCGTTATTACTTCAAAGGCAATCGTTGGTAATGATGTTCGTTCTTCATCTGATGTTGTTATTGCATCAAATGAACGACTTTCAAATCGTAATAACGTTAGGAAAATCGATTGATCAAAATTACTCGTCCAAGAAGAGAAAATAGACGAGGCTAATCTAGGTGAGGGTTTGGACGTTGTAATCATCCCGATTATCGTAAATAATAATAAATGTGCAACAAGTAATAGCACAATATGTTTATAAAACATCCGAAACCAAGTCGCCATTCTTTCCATCCATTGCTGTAACATATAACCACCAACTTTACTTTTTTTAGCTACTGTGTCTTTTTCACTCTTCTGAATCAATTTCGTAATTCCATAAACAGCCTCGACATTACCGTATGTAGTTAAGAAAGTTACAACGAAACTACCTATTGTAGCGTCGTAGTAGTAAACCCGTATGATGAAATTGATTATTCTATATGAATCTATGAACTAAAAGATAGATTTAGAACAAATAAAAAACAAACCCATTATGTATGGATTTGTTTTATCTTGTATAATCAGCATTGTTATCTACGGATATATTTTCATGTAATGCACCATTCATTGCTCGTGCAATAACATATGCCATATCATTCATAAAACCATCGATTTCTTTTGGGGTAACCATTAAATTTCTGCCCATAGGTGTTAATACTTCTTCTAATAATGTTCTTTTT
>JAPFCO010000174.1 GCA_026169505.1 Pseudogracilibacillus sp. | reverse complement strand
GTGTACAACCGCATGTGTTAGAGCAAAATAAACAACTCATCCAAAAAGAAGATTTTGATTTTGTTATTTGTTCTTTACATGTTGCAGATAAAAAAGATCTACATAATGGCGACTTTTTTAAGAATCGAACGCCTACAGAGGCTTATCAATACTTTTATGAAGAGCTATTATATTGTGTAGAAAACTTTGATGATTATAATATATTAGGTCATCTTGATTTGGTAAAACGCTATAAAAAACTGGATACAGATGAAGATTTCCATGAAATTCTTCGGGAAATATTTAATATCATCATTCCTAAAGGAAGAGGGATTGAAGTCAATGCCTCTGGATTTGCTTATGGATTAGGAACAGCAATGCCGAGTCTTGATATTTTGCAACTGTATAAAGAGTGCGGTGGCGAGATTATAACAGTTGGCTCAGATGCCCATGAAGCAGATCATGTAGCACATCGTTTTCCAGAGATAATTCAACAATTGGACCAAATAGGGTTCCGTTATTTGGCATCATTTACGAATCGTGAAGCAACATTTCATGCGATAAATAAATTTTTATAGATAGAGAAGGACAAAAGCGGTATTTTTTAATATAATGGAGATACGTTTGATTTAGAAGGAATGGTGTAAGTGAATTTATATGATCAATTAGTACGTATTGTATCAGAAGAGAATATAACATTAAATAAAGCTTTAAAGAATCACACATATACAAAATTAGGTGGAAATGCTGATTATTTTGTTACGCCAGTTACTTATAAACAAGTTAGTGAAGTAGTAAAATTAGCAAAAGCACATAAGGAACCTTTTACATTACTAGGTAATGGGTCCAATTTAATTATAAAAGATGGTGGCATCAGGGGCATCGTCATGTATTTGGGTGAGTTAAAGGAGATTACGGTTCAACGTGAAAAAATCATTGCTCAAAGTGGTGCTTTAATTGCCGATGTATCTAAACAAGCATTGGCTAGCCATTTAACAGGATTGGAATTTGCGTGTGGAATTCCAGGCTCTGTCGGTGGTGCTCTATTTATGAATGCTGGAGCATATGGTGGAGAAATTAAGGATGTACTTATGCAAGCAACGATTGTAGATGATGAAGGAAATATTAAAACAATTGCTGCGACAGATTTAGGGTTAGCATATCGAACGAGTATCATTCAATCCAATGATTTTATCGTGCTGGAAGCGGAGTTTAGTTTACAAGTAGGTAATTATGAAGAGATCAAGGCTCAAATGGATGTTTTAACATTTAAAAGAGAGTCAAAACAGCCGTTAGAGTACCCAACATGTGGTAGTGTGTTTAAGCGACCGCAAGGGTATTTTGCTGGTAAATTAATTCAAGATAGTGGGTTACAAGGACAACAAATTGGAGGAGCACAAGTGTCTTTAAAGCATGCTGGATTTATTATTAATAAGGACAATGCAACCGCCAGCGAATATATAGCTTTAATCAAGCATGTACAAAAAACGGTGCAAGAACGCTTTAATATTGATTTAGAGCGTGAAGTGCGTATAATTGGTGAGAATGAGTCTTAAGGATAAGAATAGGGTATATAGATAAAAAGAAAGTTAGGTGTTGTAAATGATTGCGACAGTGATAATTATTAGCATTGTCTTTACTTTAGGGATCTTAGCTTTAACTTTATTTACGATATCAAAAGGGTATAGCTATAAGCATACAGTTGATGCTAAATCACCGGAAGATCAGCAAGAGCAACTAGAAAATAAATGAACGTATGATATGGACAATAGCCTAAACATTCAACATCCATGTTTAGGTTTTTCAGTTTGAGGAAAATAAGATGTATTTTTACAATGCGGATCCCAAAATGAGCCATTTCTAAAAACTTAGTGAATTGTGATATCTAATATAGTAAAATTAAACTTAGGAAGGAGTGAGACGATGTTCATATTAATATTGATGACGATCTTAATCGGTTATCTATTTGGTTGTCTTCATGGTTCGCAAATTATCGGGAAATTGAAACAAATCAATTTGAAAAAGAATGGTTCAAAAAATGCTGGTGCAACTAATACAGTATTATTATTAGGTTGGAAGTATGGATTTATTGTAGCATTTGTTGATGTTTTTAAAGCAATTATATCTTTTCTATTAGTCGCACTTATGCTACACAAATTTAATGTTTTGTTTGAAGTTCAAATTTTACTCCTTTACTTAAACGCGTTATTTGTTATTATTGGTCATAACTTTCCTTTAACCATGAATTTCAAAGGTGGAAAAGGTACTGCATCATTTTTAGGTTTTCTCCTTTGTTTGGATTGGAAGTTTACCTTTTTCGCCTTTATGCTCTTTATCATGTTTGCTCTAATTACAAAGTATTTCGTTTTTGGTACATTGATTGCTTATCTGTCGTTTACATTTTATACTGTATCCTCTTTCGGGCGTGGTGCATTATTGATAGCTGTACTATTTACTATACTATTTTTAGTGCGACATGTAGAGAACTTTAAGCGGGTTATAAATAAGGAAGAGATGAAGATTTCGACGATGTTTAGAAGAGAAGCTAGTTGAAAATAAAATAGGTGTGTGAAGCATTGGATATATTGATCTGGGTTTGCGTTGTCGTTTTGTTTATTGCTAGTTTTATCGGCTTAGTTGTTCCAATTATTCCAGGAGTAGTTGTTCTGTGGGGCGGCTTTTTATTATATCATTTTGCACTTAATCCTGAAGGACTGTCCAACTTGTTTTGGATAGCGATGGTCTTTTTTACAATCATTTTATTTGTTGCAGACTTTATAACGAACCATTACTTTGTTCAAAGGTTAGGTGGCACAAAGGCAAGTCAGTGGGGCGCAATAGTTGGGCTAATTATAGGGGTGTTTGTTTATCCTCCTGTTGGGGTGATTATTGTTCCTTTTCTGTTCGTTTTTGTTATTGAAATGATGCAACATAAAACAGCCAAGGATGCGTCTTTGGCCGCAATTGGCGCATTAGCAGGGTTCTTAAGTGGTGCGATCGCAAAAGGGTTTATTCAAGTGGTGATGATCATTTGGTTTATGATTGATATTTTGCTGTAAGGCTTATAGGGAATAAAGTATCCCCTTTGTCAAGGGTATTTTAAAAGAGAATGTTCTGTATGAAGAAGATGATTTCTGTATTAAACCGGAGTCATTTTCTTTATATTTTCAAATTGAAAGGATTTTATTATTCCTATCAACACGTGTCTATTTAAACAGACAGAAAAGTCTTCTATAGAGAACATTATTAAAAACATTATTCTATGGGTCGTATATGATGATTAGTTCGATTGTTTTTATATATTTTTTTGTTCTAATACTTTAGTAATAGCATGTTTAATCTCTTCGTATCCAGTACAACGGCAAATATTTGATTGCAACCAATTTTTAATTTGATATTCATCAGGATTAGGCTGTTGTTCGGCTAATGCATAACAATTCATAATAAAGCCTGATGTACAATAGCCGCATTGAAATGCAAATTCCTCAATGAATGCTTTTTGGATAGATGTTTGCTTTAATCCCTCTATTGTTATAATGTCATGATTTTCTGATTCCATGGCTAGCACAAGACATGATTTCATTGGCCTTCGGTCATAAAGAACGGTACAAGCACCACAGTCTCCATTTTCACAACCTGGTTTAGCTCCTGTTAACCCAAGTTTTTCACGCAATGCATGTAAGAGTGTATCTGCTGATCTTACATGAACCCGTCTCTTCTCGTTATTAATAATCAATTCAATCGATTGTAGCAAAGCATTTACCTCACTTTCAATTTAGCTAAAGATTCTTCTAAAAGGTATTGAAGTACAAATTCCCTGTAAGCTGATGAACCATGTGCATCATTTAGAATAGGCGCAGGAAGTGCATGAATAACTGCATGTAGTGTTTCTTCAAAACTATCGGCTCCATTATTCAATATTTTTTCAATCGTATAGGAACGGAAGGGAAATGCGCAAAGTCCGCTAAATGCAAATCGCATCATTTCTTCTGTTTGCAATCCATTAACTGTTAGAACTGGATAGCCTATTCGGCCGATTTTAGTTATTTTTTTAGATACAAATTTCAAGTTTAAATATGATTTGTTAATCGCGATTTGTACTATGAATGTTCCGTGATCCAAATGTATTCTTTTATCAAATATCTTTTGTAAAGGCACTTCTTTCATTCCTGATCCACTTGCAATTAAAAGAGTTGCATCCGTTAATAATAATGGTAATATTGCTTCCTTGTATTGGATACTCCCACAAATGTTTCCGGCAATTGTGATTTTCTCTCTTGATGTATGGTCAGCAATTCGCCCGCAATTTTTCCTTAATAAAGGAAATTCTTCTCTTTCTTCTAAATTTGCCAATGTAATTGAACCACCTATGATAAAGCGGTCATCATGAAAACCAATGACGTTACATTCTGGAATATTCTTTATATTTATAACTGCTTGGGTCTCATTATATAAAGCATGGATACGTAGCATCGTAATTATTTCAGTCCCACCATTATAATAAATTGGTGCTTTCCCAGCCTGATCTAATTGGTGAAATAAAGCTATAGCCTCTGCCACTGTAAACACCTGATGATATTCAAAGTTATTTGAAATCATTCGCCTCACCTTTCGCTTGTTTCCAAATCGTTTCTGGTAAAAATGGTAATTGGTTTAGAGGTACTCCTACAGCTTTAGATAGACTATTAGCTAGTGCAGCGGGCATGCCAATAATGCCATGTTCTCCAAGTGGTCTTGCCCCATATGGTGCGTCTCTTTGTGGGGTGTCAAGGAAATCAACGATATATTCCGGCTGTTCGTCAAAGATTAATGTTTTATATGTACGAAATTGGTTGTTTTCTACCTTCCCATTATCATCATAAATAAATCCCTCTCTACTTGCCCAACTCAAACCCATCGACATAGCACCAGTTACTTGTCCACGCGCTGCTTTAGGATTGAGTATTTTTCCAGCATCTATGACCGAAATAGCTTTTTTTATTTTATAATCAAAAGTCTTTAAGTCTAATTCTACCTCTACAGCTTGTGCCCCTACTGTCCATTCAGGGCCACCTATTCCTTTTCCAGTATGTGCATCAAGTTCGGTTAAATGGTGCATGATAAAACTGCCCCGTCCAATAACCTCACCGCCGATAGCATTTCCATTTAAATATTTATAGCCAAAAGCTGCCGTACTTACATTTATAAAACTTTTTGGATCATGTTTCACATAGATTTGTGCATTTTCAATTTCAAGCTGATCAGGACTACATCTTAAAGCATAAGAGGCAGTGGTCTTCAACTGTTTTTTAGCATCTTCTACTGCGTCGAGTACTGCATTACCAACCATATAAATTCCGGTACTTGCCACCGTTTTCCAATGATTTGGACTAATGGAAGTATCTACTTCCATTTTCACATGAATTTTACTAATATCAACCTTCATACTTTCCGCTAGAATTTGTGCCAGAATCGTTTTTGAACCTTGGCCAATTTCAACTAGGCCAACATTGAGGTTCATGCTTCCATCTTGATTAAAGGTTATAATAGCACCAGAAGTTGCGTCGGTTGGAGATAAAGAAGTCTTCCACAAGCAACTGATCCCTTTTGCTTGGACAATCCTATCTGATAGATGTTTAACATCTCCTTGTTCCCAATTGATTAATTCTTTGACTCTTTGTAAACATTTTAACGTATTACCGATATTGCTTTTATTAAGTGGTGCTTGAGTTGGGGTCGTATTCCCTGGCATAATGGCATTTAATTCCCTAAGTTCAAGCGAGTCCATTTGTAATTTGTTAGCGAGTGTATCAATTGCACGTTCCATAGCAAACATTAATTCACCATGACCATAACCTCGGAAAGAAGTTGCATAGGTATGATTCGTATAAACACATAAGGAATCACACCATACATGATCAACGTGATATGGTCCTGTACAGTTTGTAGCGGCAGTTGTTGTAATATCAGACGATTCATCTACGTAGGCACCAGCATCAAAATGGAATTTTATCTCGCACATTTTAAATTTCCCTGTTTTTGTTGCACCTAATTTCACATTTGCATTCATCCCTATATGAATAGGTGATGTCACAAAGTCACTTTCTCGTGTATTAGTAAGCTTGACCAATCTACCTCCGACCGCCTTCGATGCTGCATAGGCTAACAACTCAAGTTGTACTGCTGCCTTTCCACCAAATCCACCCCCGACTAATGGACAATGAACAATGACATCTGATTCATTAAGCATAAAATATTTGCTAACATTTTGTTGAATTGCAAAAGGAGCCTGACTAGAAGAATGAATATGTACTTTACCGTTCGACAAAATTTCCGCTCGTACAGAACGGATTTCCATTGCAGCGTGATCAGAGGGTGGTAGTGCTACGTCTACATTTATCGTAACGTCACTCAACTTCCTTCCTAGATCTAAATCTCCTTTTCTGATTTTTACATGATTAGCTGTGTTTTGTTTTGGATTAAGTGACATTCTTTTTACTTGATGATATTGAAGCAAGTTCTCGTGAATTTGCGGTTTGGTACCTGATAATGCCTCGTGAACAGTGTGAACAACAGGTAACAATTCATACTGCACGTCAATATACATGCAAGCTTCTTGAGCCTCATGTTCACTATCAGCAACAACTATAGCTATTGGTTCACCGAAATAACGAACCTTATCAATGGCAAGTATTGGACGATCCTCGATTGCAGAACCTGTCAAAATAGAATAGTCCTGACCTGTAATTATTGTTCGAACACCCGAAGATTTCTTGGCTCTGGTAATGTTAACAGATGTTATTTTAGCGTGGGCATGTGGACTAGTTAGTATTTTCGCATGTAAAAGACCCGCTGTTGTAAAATCATCTGTATATGTCGCAGCTCCAGTAACCTTATTTTCACTTTCTATTCTAGGTACACTTTTTCCTATCATAGTAATCAAGCACCTCTTAATATTTGAACTATTTTCATAAATTCATTATGCACTTACAAGATTCTTTCTATACTACAGAATCCCTTTATTAGTCAGCCTATAGCTTATCTTCTTGGCGTTGGAAATGACGAATAGCAAAGTAACATAGAGTTTAATCCTTTATTCTCTAACTACTTATGAGGTGGTTAGAGGGTTTTGGGCAGTCCCAGTAAGAATTAGATTGGCTTAACACTTTGTCAATTAAAACTTACAGAATCTTATGGCATTGGTCATGAGAAGTTCAATCAGATCATTCAATCTTTTGGCAACGGAATTTTCAATATGGTATAATTATAAATTATATAAACGATATAAGAGAATTACTTTCAGTAGAGAGTTTCGTTCACGCAACGAGGTAAAAGAAAGGAAGTTCCTATGAATAAGCCATCACGAGTCCTTACCATTGCAGGTTCAGCTGCAGGTGGTAGTGCCGGGATTCAAGCAGATTTAAAAACATTTCAAGAATTAGATGTATATGGGATGAGTGTCGTTACAGCAATCGTTGGCAGACATCCACAAACAGGTAAAAATGTACATCCCCAAACAATGGAAGCAATTGAAGCGCAATTTGCAACTGCACAAGCACAGGTTGGCTTTGATGCATTGAAAACAGGGATGTTATTTTCTAAAGAAGTGATTGAACGGACGGCAGAATTAATCGAAAGCGCAGAAATAGATCATGTTATAGTTGATCCTGTGATGGTCGGGAAATTAGATTCAAAACTATTAAAAGATGATGCTATTCATGCTTTAAAGGAAAAGCTCATTCCTTTATCAACTGTGATTACACCAAATATGACGGAAGCATCGATCCTATTAGATGATCGTCCATTACAAACAGTTGCTGATTTAAAACAGGCTGCGATTGACTTGCACGAATTAGGAGCGGAATATGTGCTTGTAAAAGGCGGACGCCTAAAAGGTCCAGCAGTCGATGTGCTTTATGAAGGAACAGCTATTACGACATTTGAAGCACCGAGAATAGATACGGTGAATACAAGTGGAGCTGGGTGTACGTATTCCGCGGCCATTGCGGCTTACTTAGCAAAAGGTAAATCAATCCATGATGCAGTATTATTAGCAAAAAGCTTTATTACAACAGCGATTGAACATAGTTTTACATATACAGATCAAGTTGGTCCAACGTATCATGCAGCCGAAAGAAAGTATGGGGAAGCATATCGTATTAAGGAGCAAACAGAAACAATTTAATTTGGAGGGAAAACATGAAACGTGCGCTAATTAATGTTGATTATACATATGACTTTGTTGCAGAAGATGGGAAATTGACATGCGGAAAACCAGGTCAGGCAATTGAAGAGGAGATTGTATCGATTACAAAGGAGTTTATCGATGTAGGAGACTTTGTTACTTTTGGTATCGATGCTCATGAAGAAGGCGATCAATTACACCCGGAATCCGCTTTATTTCCACCACATAATATTGTCGGTACAAAAGGAATGGATTTATATGGTAGTTTACAGGACTTGTATAAGGCACATCAACATGATGAACATGTATTTTATTTTGAAAAGACGCGTTATAGTGCTTTTGCAGGTACGAATTTAGAAATAAAGTTAAGAGAACGTAACATAGAAGAAGTATATATTGTAGGAGTGTGTACCGATATTTGTGTACTCCATACAGCAGTCGATGCATACAACAAAGGTTTTAAGATCGTAATTCCTCAAAACGCTGTAGCTAGCTTTAATCCTACTGGTCATACATGGGCTTTAGAACACTTTAAGCGAACGTTAGGAGCTAAAGTCATTTGAATGTTCGGAAATAAGTTCTTTTTGCATGATAAAACGATTGACAAACTACGACAATTTGCTATGATAAAGAAGTAAATTAAAAATAGTTAAATATGTTGAAAAAGATATGTTTATTTAGTTTAAAAGTGATAAGTGCTAGGGCTTGGTGCAAACTAGTGCTGGAACGAATAAATAGCCCTTTTGAGTAGATGAATTGTTCATCCGTAAGTAGTGCGTTAAACACATAACTAACGAAAATTGTATGGTGTTACATACGAGAAAAAAAGGGTGGTACCGCGTAAAACAAACTTTTCGCCCCTTATAATTTATAGGGTGGAAAGTTTTTTGTTATTCCAAGAATATTGGAAGTAGATCAAAAGGAGGAAATCGGACGTACGAAGAAGTCAGTTAATTATGAATTGATGGAAAAACGCCGTTTTCAAAGAGAACTTATTACGTTTATGATAAAAGTTAATGCATATTAATAAGAAAAAACAGATTATGTGAAAGCAGGGGACAAAAATGACGTTCAAAATTTTAATCAGTGATCCATTAAGTGAGGACGGGATTTTTCCGTTACGAGAGGCAGAGAATTTAGAGATTGAAGTTGATACAGGATTAACACCAGAAGAGTTATTACAGAAAATTGATCAATTTGACGGTCTTTTAGTTCGAAGTCAAACCCAAGTGACACGTGAAGTGATCGAAAAGGGACATAATTTAAAGGTAATTGGACGAGCTGGAGTAGGCGTTGATAATATCGATTTAGATGCGGCAACCGAAAATGGAATTATTGTCGTGAATGCACCGGATGGTAATACGAATTCAGCTGCTGAACACACGATGGCAATGCTGATGTCATTGGCTCGTAATATCCCACAGGCGTATATGTCCATTAAAAATAAGGAATGGGACCGTAAGTCTTATGTCGGTGTCGAACTGCGTGAAAAAACATTAGGAATTGTTGGATTAGGTCGTATCGGCGCTGAAGTTGCTCGTCGTGCGAAAGGCCAACGAATGAATGTGATTGCGTACGACCCTTTCTTTACAAAAGAGCAAGCTGAAGCAATGGGAATTGGTTTCGGTACATTAGAAGAAGTAATTGAAGCGGGGGACTTTATTACCGTCCATACGCCATTACTAAAAGAAACGCACCATATTATTAATAAAGATGCTTTTACAAAAATGAAAGACGGTGTCCGGATCATCAACTGTGCCCGCGGTGGAATTATTGATGAAAATGCTTTATACGATGCAATTGTAGAAGGAAAAGTTGCAGGGGCTGCTTTGGATGTTTTTGAGGAAGAGCCGGCTATCGACCATAAAGTATTAACGCTAAAAGAAGTAATTGCCACACCGCATTTAGGCGCTAGTACGGTGGAAGCGCAAGAGAATGTTGCAATTGATGTCAGTCATGATGTTGTCCGTATTTTAGATGGTGGTTTAGCACGTAACCCTGTGAACATCCCATCTGTGCCAAGAGAGATTATGCGTAAAATCGAACCATACTTCTATTTATCTGAAAAACTTGGTCAATTTTTAGCGCAACTTGAAACAGGTGGTATTGAAGAAATAAACATCAACTATGCAGGTGATTTAACAGCTTTAGAAATTGCTCCATTAACGCAAAATACATTAAAAGGTCTGTTAAGCCGTTATTTAGGAACACGAGTAAATAATGTGAATGCCTCTTACTTAGCAGAACGACGTGGTATTACAGTACATGAAAATAAAACATCTGCAGCCCGTGGTTTTACGAATTTAATGACGGTTGAAATCTTAACGAACTCAGAAAAAAGAAGAGTGTCTGGTACGTTATTAAATGGATTAGGAGCAAGAATCGTCAAAGTAGATGACTATAGCATGGACGTACTCCCAGAAGGTCACTTAGTTTTAATACATCACCAAGATCAGCCAGGCGCAATTGGTCGTGTAGGTAACTTACTAGCAGAAAATGATGTCAATATCGCAACGATGCAAGTAGGACGTCAACATGTTGGCGGAAGTGCGATTATGATGTTAATCATCGATCGTCCATTGACTGCAGAAGAGCTTGAACTAATGAGAGCAATGGAAGGTTTTGAACGAGTAACTCCAGTAGATTTATAAAAAAATAATCAAAAACTGCCTGTATTCAATAAGAATTGAATACAGGCAGTTTTTTTTGTTGCAACTAATCTACAAACAATTCACATAAAATTAGTTGCCTTTTCCAAAATAATATATTATGATAATTAAACAAAGTGAGTTTATAGGAATAATGTAAATAGGTGGTATTGAATGGTGAAATCAATTATCCAGGTAGAGCATGCGTATAAATCATTTAAACAAAAGGAACGAACGCAACAAGTATTAAAAGATATTTCGATTGATGTAAAAGAAGGAGAAGTTGTTACTTTATTAGGTGAAAGTGGATGCGGAAAAAGTACGTTGTTAAATATGGTAGGTGGATTCGTATTTCCTGATAAGGGAGAGGTATTAATTGATGATGCAAAGGTGAGTAAACCACAGCGTAATTGTATCATTTTGTTTCAACAACATAATTTACTCCCGTGGAAAAACGTTCTCGACAATGTGGAGTTAGGATTACAGGGCAATAAAAAGAAGCAGCAACAACTAGCTGAAGAAGCCTTGTCATTTGTTGGATTAGGAGAGTATCTACAAAGTTATCCACATGAGTTATCCGGAGGTATGCAGCAGAGAGTAGCGATAGCACGGGCATTTGCAATGAAACCTGAAGTTATCTTAATGGATGAACCTTTCGCAGCACTAGATACATTTAATCGTTATTATTTACAAGATGAATTAGTACGGTTACAAAAACAAGAAGCACTTTCTATCTTGTTAGTAACACATGATATTGATGAGGCAGTATATTTATCTGATCGAATTTATATTATGAGCGCTAACCCTGGAGAAATATTTGAAGAGATTCATATTGACTTACCGAAACCACGCAATCGTTCACATCAAAATTTTCATCACTATCGTTCTAAACTAATGGAACAATTTAAATTAAGTGGATTAGAGAAGAAACCAGAATACTATATTTAACATAAGGTTGGAGGTGGTATGTTTTTGAAGAAAAAAATGACTCTGTTCATCAGCTTATTATTGCTGTTAGCTAATATCGGATGTAGTGCCGGCGCTAATGAAGGGGAAAATGGGAAACCAATTCTAAAAATAGGCTATCTTCCAATTACACATGCTTCCCCATTATTCTTAAATCAACACATTCATGACGGTGAACATGAAGGGTATGAAGTAGAGTTAGTCAAATTTGGTTCATGGCCAGATTTAATGGATGCATTAAATACCGGTAGAATTGACGGGGCGTCTGTTTTAATTCAGTTAGCAATGAAGTCGGTGGAAAAAGGAATTGACTTAAGTGCCGTGGCACTAGGGCATCAAGATGGAAATGCATTAATCTCTGCTAAAGGCATTGATTCTATACAAGAAATTAAAGGAGAATCATTTGCTATACCGCATACTTATTCAACTCACCACCTTTTATTACAAGAATTATTAACATTAGAAGGAATGGACTACGACGATATTGATATTGTCGAGTTACCTCCTGCTGAGATGCCAGTTGCATTGTCAGAAGGACGCATTGAGGGTTATGTTGTGGCAGAACCATTTGGCGCATTAGGACTTCACTTAGACATTGGGGAAGTACTCGCTTTTTCTGAAGATTTTTGGCCTGATTCCTACTGTTGTGTCCTTGTATTACGCGATGACTTTATAGATAGTAATTTTGAAGTAGCGGAAGACTATGTAAAAAGCTATGTTGAAGCAGGAAAAAAAGCAGATGAAAAAGGTAGTGAATTATATGAAGCACTACAAGATTATATGAAAGTGGAAGATGAAACGCTTGATATATCACTAGAGTGGATTACTTTTGATAATTTATCGATTGAAAAAGCTGAATATGACAAAATTCTAAAGAAGGTGATGGACCTTGAATTAATGGAGTCGCCACCAACATATGGAGAATTAGTTGATAACCGATTTATAGATAGGGCGAAGTTAGAGTGAATATAATAAAAAAATTTAAAAATATGTTCATAGGTGTTGTACTGTTAGTTGTTTTATGGCAAGTCATTATTTATATCGGTCAATATGAAGAAGCGCTTTTGCCAGCACCATTTACAGTGTTACAAGCATTACAGGAAATGGTGTTAGATGGTGTATTATTTGTTCATTTACAAGCAAGCTTATTTCGATTTGTTATTGGTTATTTTCTCGCGGCAATACCTGCAATTATACTTGGAATCATGTTAGGAAGAATGGAGAAATTATGGGCGATATTTGATCCGGTCGTTCAACTATTAAGACCGATATCTCCAGTCGCTTGGTCACCATTTATCGTGCTCTGGTTTGGGATTGGTGACATGCCAGCAATCGCGATCATCTTTATTGCGGCATTCTTCCCTATCTTATTATCAACAGTGAATGGGATTCGTACTGTTGATAATCATTACTTGAAAATAGCTGCAAATTTAGAATTTAATAAGATTACTCTATTAAGAAAAGTGTTATTCCCCGCCTCATTACCTTCCATAGTTAGTGGTCTGCATATGGCGGTGGGAACAGCTTGGATATTTCTAGTGGCGGGAGAAATGATTGGTGCGCAATCAGGATTAGGTTATTTGATTGTAGATGCAAGGAATACATTGGACCTTGATTATGTACTTGCGGGGATCGTTGTAATTGGTGTATTAGGTTTTTTATTAGACAGGTTAATCACATTGCTAGAAATAGCGGTGAAAAAATATAGTGGCTATTTAGTATAGCCATAAATTCAATGAAAAGGATGAGGAAAAAATGAGTTTAACATTATTTGAAACAACATTAGCAGGGTCAGGATTAAGTAAGGATGAACTAGCAGAAATTTTAACATCATTGAAAGAGGATTTATCTACCGAAGAAGCTTCTTTAATTGAAGTACAATTTGCAAAAGATAATGAATCTGCATTTATTATTGTCGAGGCAAAAGATGAATCATCAGCAACTAAGGCGATTGAGAAAAATAATTTCACAGTAACTTTAACGAAAGAAGTGCGCTTAATTGGTGAAGATTTGGAAGATGTGAAGAAGAAAAATAGTGATGTGAATTATTTAGTCGAATGGAATCTACCAGAAGATTTAACGATGGATCAATATTTAAATCGGAAAAAGGAAAACTCTGTCCATTATGCAGAAGTACCGGAAGTAGATTTCGCACGTACGTATGTATGTGAAGATATGACGAAATGTTTATGCTTCTATGATGCACCTGATGAAGAAGCAGTAAAACGTGCCCGTAAAGCAGTTAAAACGCCGATCGATGCAATTACGGAATTAGGAAATAGTAAATAATAAAGAAGGGTGAGCGTATGCTGAAAGAGAAAGCTTTTGAGCTGGACCAGTTACATCGGATAATTGAAACATATTTAGTTCCTTATGTGCAAAAAGTTGATCAAGAAGCATATTATGCTGATCAATTTTTGAAAGAACTAGGTGACGCTGGCTACTTTTCGACAACAGGTAAAACAAAAGCAGAGATTATTTTAGATCGAGTATTCGTCGTAAAAGAGACAGCAAAAGTGTGTATGACTACGGCGTTCTGTATATGGTGTCATCTAGCTGCAATTACCTATTTAACGAATTGTGATAATCAACACTTAAAACAACATACATTACCTAAATTAATTGCAGGGGACGTCATTGCTGGGTCGGGTTTATCCAATCCGTTGAAGTCATTTACTCATTTAGAAAAGATTCATTTAGAGGCACATAAAGTAGAAAAGGGCTTTAGTGTGAATGGAGCTTTACCAGCTATCTCTAATATTGGAGAGGGTCATGCCTTTGCATTTATTGCAAAAGTAAATGAAGAAGAGTCTGTCATGTTTTTTACTCCATGTGATACCGATGGGTTGACGATGAAGAAACATACTAACTTTGTTGGGCTCAATGGAAGTGCAACGTATGGTTGTAAGTTTGATGATGTCTTTATTCCTGAAGAAAACATTATTTCCTATGAAGCATTTGATTATGTTCAACAAGTACGTTCTGAATTCGTATCCTACCAAATACCGTTAGGACTTGGTGTTACAGCAGCAAGTATTAAGGCAATGGAGGAGACGCTAGATATTAGTGAAGGCGTTAATAGAAGTCTTCGGGTTCAACCTCAAGATTTGAGCGATAAATATGATGAACTATATTCGGAATTTATCAAGCTTGTTGAGGAGAATGATCTTACTTGGGAAAAAGTAATTCGAATTAGGTTGGAAGTAGCTTATGTGACATTAGAGGCAGTGCAAGCTGGAATGATCCACCATGGTGGTGGCGGCTATGTTAAAACGAGTGATTCGGCAAGAAGATTACGAGAAGCGTATTTTATCGTAAACTTAACACCAACAATTAAACATTTGGAAAAAATATTCACAGAAAATGCTTCCAACTAATGATAAGGCGATATTTTGGTATCGCCTTATTTTTTGTAAAGGGTAAGCAATGATACGAAGGATTCACGAAACGTACAATCTATAAACTAAATGAATTAGGAATAAAAAGAATTCAGACAAACATGCTACACTTGACATTATGAATAACTACATATATATTAGCAATAGAATAATGAAACGATGAAGTGGAATAGTATAGCTAATTCATCTTTTACAGAAAGGAAATCATGCTGAAAATTTCCAAAGATGCTAGTTAGAACCTGCCAACTGAGTTCGCATATACCATTCGTATGAAGGAATGGGAATTTGCGCGGTGCCACAACCGTTACGATGATGAGTGTATATCTATAGTGCTATTTTAGATGTAAACAAGGGTGGTACCACCAAAGCCTCGGTCCCTTTTCGGATGGAGATTTTTTTGTGCGCATTTTTACTATCATAGAAATATAAAAAATAAAGAAGGTGCTCAATTTGAGTAAAGGAAAAAAGTTTGTTGAAAAAGTAACAGCTATGGAAGATGATTTTGGGCAATGGTATACAGATGTTGTCAAACAAGCTGATCTTGTTGATTACGGATCAGTTCGTGGAACGATGATTATTAAACCATATGGCTTTGCATTGTGGGAAAATATTCGTGATGAACTAGATCGCCAAATTAAAGAAACCGGTCATTCGAATGTATCTTTTCCATTATTAATTCCAGAAAGCCTACTACAGAAGGAAAAGGATCATGTGGAGGGGTTTTCACCAGAAGTTGCTTGGGTAACACATGCAGGAGATGAGAAGCTTGCTGAACCACTTGTGATTCGTCCGACATCAGAAGTTCTTTTTTGTGAATATTATTCAAATAATATTCATTCATACCGTGATTTGCCAATGTTGTACAATCAGTGGGCAAATGTTGTCCGTTGGGAAAAAACGACTCGTCCATTTTTACGTTCGTCAGAGTTCCAATGGCAAGAAGGACATACAGCACATGCAACATATGAAGAAGCGGCAGAAGAGACAGAGAAAATGCTCAATATGTATGCAGATGTATGTGAAAACTATTTAGCAATGCCAGTGCTTAAAGGGAAAAAGACTGATAAGGAGAAATTTGCGGGTGCAGAATATACATTATCAATCGAAAGTTTAATGCATGATGGTAGGGCACTTCAAGCTGGAACTTCACACCATTTTGGTACTGGTTTTGCAGAGGTATTCGACATTCGTTACTTAGATGAAAATGGTGATCAGCAACTTGTCCATCAAACATCTTGGGGGATTACAACAAGGTTAATTGGTGCATTAATTATGGTTCACGGTGATAATAGTGGTTTAGTTATTCCGCCACGTATTGCTCCAACACAGGCAATGATTATACCAATCGCGCAGCATAAAGAAGGTGTTTTAGACAAAGCATATGATCTAAGAGATCAACTTAAAGACATTGTGCGGGTTGATATTGACGGTAGTGATAATATGCCGGGATGGAAGTTTAATGAAAGTGAAATGAAAGGATACCCAGTCCGCATCGAGATTGGTCCAAAAGATATTGAAAAAGAACAAGTTGTACTCGTTCGCCGTGATACAGGTGAAAAAGAATTTGTACCATTAAGTGAACTCGAAGCACGATTGCCAGTATTGCTTGAAGAAATTCAACAAAACTTGTTTGATCAAGCAGTTACACATCGTGAGGAAAACACGAATAGTGTTACTACACTAGATGAATTCAAACAAACATTGGATGAAAAACTAGGCTTCATCAAAGCGATGTGGTGTGGGGATGAGGCGTGTGAAGACGAAATTCGTGAAGTCACAGGCGCAACATCTCGCTGTATTCCTTTCGAGCAAGAACAAATCGCTGAGACATGTGTCTGTTGCGGAAAAGAAGCGAAAGAGATGGTTTACTGGGGAAGAGCTTACTAAGTGTTGGATAGTCAAGTCTAAATCTATACAAGCAACACTTGGAATACTGACTAAATATGTGTATAATATACTGTGATTTAGTGAATTTCATAATGACTTAAATGTTTTCTAGGGTTCCGTAACATCTATGTTAGTCTGGGCCGAGAGAAAACTCACAGCTTGCTGTGCCACGGAAGGAAAAAAGCCTGGGAGAAACTGTTTTTAACAGTTATCTCTCAGGCTTTTTTTATTTATACAGGAAAGAATAAAATTGGAGGTATTATTAGAATGAATACAAATTGGTTAAAAGTAATAGTTGCTGCTATATTTGAGGTTTTTTGGGTAATTGGGTTAAAACATGCAGATAATTTTTGGACTTGGTCTGGAACAGTTATTGCTATAATCATTAGTTTTTATTTAATGATTATGGCAGGTAGAAAACTACCAGTTGGAACTGTCTATGCAGTTTTTGTAGGATTAGGGGCAACCGGGACGGTTTTCTCCGATATTCTATTTTTTGGTGAAGCTTTTAAAGTATCGAAAATCATTCTAATTTTTATTTTATTAGGCGGAATAGTTGGTTTGTCCTTAGTGACTAAAGACACTGATAAAGAGGGAGTTGAATCTTAATGGCGTGGATTTCATTGATTGTTGCGGGTTTGCTTGAAATGCTTGGTGTTTTAATGATTAATAAGTTGCATAAAGATCGCAATTGGCAAGCTGTACTATTTGTAACACTTGCATTTGGGGCAAGTTTTGTATTTCTTGCCTATGCAATGAAAACATTACCTATGGGAACCTCATATGCAGTTTGGACGGGAATTGGTGCATCTGGTGGAGCGATATTAGGAATGGTTTTCTATGAAGAATCAAAAGACTGGAAAAGAATCGTTTGTATCGGCATGGTATTAGGAGCAGTTATTGGTTTAAACCTCGTCTCATAAAGAGAAAATATAATGGTATTGACTTTTTATATACGGACGGAGAATTCTATTTAGCCTCTATCCGTATTTCTTTGATTACTCTTATTGCTAAAACTTCGCTTATCTCCTTAACGTATCCTTATAACTACTTGTCCTATACTCCATTATCGAATTATAACTAACAAAGAGGGATTTTTTAACAACAAACTAGGATAAATGTTGTAAGTTTGGACCTCATTTCCAGAATGTTGTGGAAATTAATAAAGTAATATGGTTAAATAGGATAAAGGTCTGATTTAACCGAAAACTCTTATTGGCTAGACTATGATAGGAAATGCCTGCCGTAAATAGGTCACAATTAAAAATGTAACGATATAATGGAGCGAGTTCCTGAACAGTCTCTTTTGTGTCAATTGCTTTGAAATGGGAAGCCACATCTTGAATCAACTCCAATTGTGTTGAACGTATGGCTTATTTTCTTTTGTATATTATGGAGATACGTCATAAATTAATCGAGAATTGGGAGTATGCTATGATCAAAAGCAGAAACATTTATATTCTTCTACCACTCACCCTATTTTGCATGATTCTACTAGTTCTATTGAGACCTATGTTGCAAACAAGTTTAGCTGATGTTTCGTTATTTGCTCAATACACGTCCCCGATGGAAAAAGACTTAGCTATCATCACCAAGATAATGGAGGGATCAATGGATCCGCCAACTGAAGGAAAGAGGCTTTTTTATACTTTTGTAATTGGCGGTATTTTTAGTGTTAGCTTGAGTTATTTATTTATATATCTTACAAGAAGAAAAGAGATCTCCTCTCTTTATTTTACGTTAGCTGGAATCTTTCTTGGTATCAGGTTAGCTTTTACAAAAGAGGCACTATTGATGAATCTTCTATTTGACTTCAGTCCGGAAGCGACGATGCACGGAGATTTAATTGCTGGTGTATTTGCACTGTTCTTTTTCTTATTGTTTTATAGCATGGAGTTTATTAATCGTGCGTATAGGAAGTATATGAAAATACTTATTTGGTTGTTAGTGATTTATAGTATCATCTTATTCGTTTTCCCTGTTCAAATATTAATCCAAACGTTTTTCATTTATCAAATATTGGGATTATCGACGATGGTATATATTATATTGTTTACAGTGATCACTGTTATTGAAAACAAAAGAGCATCTAATATAAACTTACTTGGCTTTCTCATTCTATTCATTCTCTCCTGGAATGATATCTTGCATTATAGTGATACGATTTCGACGAATGACTTTATTATGATTGGTACCTTTATTTATTTTATCTTATTAGCGATTCATCTAGCGAATAGGGTCTCTAGCTCGTTTGTTCGGATAGAGAAATTGACAGAAGAATTACTATACTTAAATATGTCATTAGAAAGAAAAGTCGAGCAACGAACGGAACAACTCTTAAATGCCAATCTTGCTTTAAAAGAAGAGGAAGAAGCAAGACGTAGATTATTGACGAATGTGTCACATGAACTAAATACACCATTAGCATTTATTCAAGGATATGTGAAGGCAATGATGGATGATATTCTGCCAAAAGAAGATACAACCTATTTACGGGCAATCTACGATGACACGAAGATGATGTCCTATATGATTAATGATCTTCAAGAATTATCGATAATCGAGCTAGGGCATGTGACTTTTCAATTAGAGGAAGTAAATGTTCGTACATTTATGCAACAATTATTTGCAGAAAATGAACCAGTTTTTAAAGATGAAAACATCACATTTCTGTACAAAGAGAATCAAGGGACTGATGTATATTCGAAAAATGCGGATATTGATCCAGTAAGGATAAAACAGGTCGTCAGTAATCTCATCATGAATGCCCAAAAATTTACGTCTGCAGAGGGGGTCATTACGTTAGAAGTTAGTCTAAAGTCGGAAGGAACAAATGACGTTGCGGTCATTTCAGTAATTGATACCGGTAGAGGTATTAAAGATATCGACTTACCATATGTTTTTGAACGTCTTTTTAAAGTTGATAGTAGTCAAGAACATGTAAAAAAAGGCTCTGGTTTAGGATTAGCGATTGTTAAAGAAATCATTGCATTTCATGGTGGAAAGGTAGGTGTAAAGAGTGTATTTGGTGTGGGAAGCACCTTCTATTTTACTTTACCTTTAAAGGGGGAAAATGAAAATGTCAAAGGGGAAAGTATTAATCGCTGAAAATGAAGAAAGGATTCGTAAACTGCTCAACATTTATTTAGAGAAAAATGATTATCTGGTGGCAGAAGCAAAAGATGGAGAAGAGGTTTTGCAATTATTAAATAAAATGAGGCCAGATGTATTAGTTCTAGATATATTAATGCCAAAACTAACAGGAATTGAAGTATGTAAAATAGTACGAAAAGACCCAATTAATCAAAACTTACCGATTATGTTTTTAAGTAGCTTAAATGAAAAGGCGTTCATTATAGAGGGGTTAGAGGCGGGTGGTGATGACTATTTAACAAAGCCATTTGATCCAAATGAATTAGTCGCTAGAGTCAATGCTATGTTGAGAAGATTAAAGAAAAATGTGGATGACCGATTTATTTATGAAGCATTAACTTCTCAGGAAATGAATATTTTGCTATTAATGGAGAGGGGTTATACCAATAAGGAAATCGCGCATAAACTATTTTTAACAGAAGGAACTGTGAAAGTATATAATCATAATATTTATCAAAAACTACAAGTCAAAAACAGAACACAGGCAATTGTTAGAGCGAAAGAAGTAGCGTTAATCTAGTACAATATAAAAGAATGTAGTCAATTTCATCATCTGGATTTATGGCTACGTTACAGGTATATGTAATTATGAAATTCACTCAGTTAACTAAAGTTAATAGTAACGAATAAAAAATATAGGTATTATATACTTACTATTCGGAATATAGTTATAATCAAACGTAAAATGCTAAGTCGATATAACTATTAAGCTTGATGCTTTAGCGATAGGTTCTATTAAAAGGGGTGGGTAGTGAGTGGAAACAATGCATGTGAATGATGCAGTGACCAACATCGAGATGAAGCGTATTATTTACTATGGTGTAGATGATATTCTAACAAAATACGATAATAAACTATATCACTATTTAAAAGAAAGGGAATATGAAAAGTGTGAACAGGTGTTATCTGACTTTTGTTTTGAGTTACTAGATTTATCTGATGTGGAGCAAGTATTTATCGCGAGGACTTTTTTCATTAGT
>JAPFCO010000318.1 GCA_026169505.1 Pseudogracilibacillus sp. | reverse complement strand
TAAGGAAATATAATCTGGCTTTTAACGTCAAAACGGAAATGAAGGATTTAGAAAACTTCCGTAAACAAACAGTTGCAGAAGATAAAGAACTCGTGAAAAATGCGGTTAAGTTACAACAGGAAAGAGCAAAACAACAAGCAAATGCTCCAGTCCATGACACATTATCGATTGGTTATAACATTCAAGATGAACCAATTCATATGCAAGAAATTATGGAAGAAGAGCGCAGAATTACTGTGCAAGGATTTGTGTTTCTTTCGGATATTATAAAATTACGTTCTGGACGAAGTTTGCTTATTCTTAAAGCGACGGATTATACAGATTCATTAGAAATAAAAATGTTTTCTCGTCAAGATGACGATGAAGCGAAGTTTGAAGCAGCTAGGGAAGGTATTTGGATTAAGGCAAGAGGTAGAATCCAAACCGATCAATTTTCCAATGAATTAACGATGATGGCAAACGATATACAAGAAGTATATATACCAACCAAACAAGATGAGGCAGAAGAAAAACGAATTGAGTTACATGCACATACAACGATGAGTCAACTTGATGCTGTTGTTAGTCCATCTCGATTAGTTGCTCAAGCAGCAAAGTGGGGCCATCCAGCTGTTGCGATTACAGATCATGCAGGTGTTCAAGGATTTCCTGAAGCATATGCTGCATCAAAAAAACATGATATAAAAGTGATCTATGGGGTAGAAGCGAATGTCGTAGATGATGGTATTCCGATTGCATACAATGTGAAAGATTTTGACCTACTTAAAGGAACTTATGTTGTCTTTGACGTAGAGACGACAGGGTTATCCTCAATGTATGATACGATCATCGAATTAGCGGGTGTGAAATTACATGACGGGGAAGTAATCGACACTTTTGAAAGCTTTGCAAATCCACATCGAACGTTACCAGATAAAATCATCGAAATTACGGGTATTACTGACGATATGCTCGTAGGTGCACCAGAAGTAGATGATGTATTAAAAAGGTTCCACGAGTGGGTGGGTGACAGCGTATTAGTTGCTCATAACGCTACGTTTGATATTGGATTTTTAAATCAAGGTTATGCAAAAATTGATCTAGATAAAATTACGAATCCAATTATTGATACATTAGAGTTGGCACGATTTCTATTACCAGAATTAGGAAATCACCGTTTAAATACATTATGTAAAAATATGCAAGTTGAATTAACGAAGCATCACCGTGCAATTTATGATGCAGAAGCAACAGCAGAGCTTTTTTGGAAGTTTGTCATTTTGTTAGGTGAACGTGACATAAAGAATCATCAGGAATTAAATAATCATATGGGAACAGGAGATAGTTATCAACATTCACGACCATTTCACTGTATTCTTACCGCACAAAATGATATTGGATTACGAAATCTATATAAATTAATTTCATATTCTCATACAGACTATTTTTACCGAGTGCCTCGAATTCCACGTTCTGTTTTAACAAGATTACGCGAAGGAATCCTTGTCGGTTCAGCTTGTAGCCAAGGAGAGGTCTTCGATACATTGATGATGAAATCCATGGATGAAGCAATGGAAGTAGCGGAGTTTTACGATTATTTAGAAGTTCAGCCACCAGAAAACTATTATCATTTGATGGAACGAGAAGTCATTCAAAATGAGGCACAGATTCTCGATATTATTCGCAATATCGTTGAGCTAGGACAGCGAATGGATAAGGTTGTTGTCGCGACAGGGAATTCCCATTATATTGATGAACATGAAAAACTGTATCGCCAAATCCTTATTGCATCACAGAAGGGAAATCCTTTAAATCGAGTGACATTACCGAACACACCGTTTAGAACAACTAATGAAATGTTGGAAGCTTTTTCGTTTTTAGGACCTGAAGTAGCGAAGCAAATTGTTATCAATAATTCACATACAATCGCAAACAAAGTAGAAGACATCGCTCCAATTAAAGAAGATTTATATACTCCTAGTATCGAAGGTGCTGAAGAGGATGTGCGAAACTTAACCTATGAAACGGCACAGTCAATTTATGGAAAGCCATTACCAGATATTGTCGAGCAACGATTAACGAAAGAGTTAGACAGTATTATTGGACATGGATTTGCTGTAATTTATTTAATTTCGCATAAGTTAGTGAAAAAATCATTAATTGATGGATACTTGGTAGGTTCGCGGGGTTCTGTTGGTTCGTCACTTGTTGCAACGATGACGAAAATTACGGAAGTAAACCCACTACCGGCGCATTATGTATGTACAAGTTGTCACTATCATGAGTTTTTTACAAATGGTGAATATGCGAGTGGATATGACTTACAAGATAAGGAATGTCCTTCATGTATGAAACCATTAGTGAAAGATGGACAAGACATTCCATTTGAAACATTTTTAGGATTTAAAGGTGACAAAGTACCAGATATTGACTTAAACTTCTCTGGTGAGTATCAGCCGATTGCACACCAATATACGAAAGATTTATTTGGTGAAGACTATGTATTCCGAGCGGGAACTATCGGAACGATCGCAACGAAAACTGCTTATGGTTATGTAAAAGGGTATGCATCTGATAAAGAGATACATTATAAAGGGGCAGAAATTGATCGGCTTGTTCATGGATGCAGTGGTGTGAAAAGAACGACAGGACAACACCCAGGTGGAATCATCGTCGTTCCGAGTGACAAGGAAATATATGATTTTACACCGATCCAGTTTCCAGCAGACGATCGTAAAAGTGCTTGGAAGACAACCCATTTTGATTTTCATTCCATTGAAGATAATTTATTAAAATTAGATATACTTGGACACGATGACCCAACCGTTATTCGTAAACTCCAAGATTTAAGTGGGATCGATCCACAAACGATTCCGATTGATGACGAGAAAGTGATGGGTATTTTCTCTGGTACAGAATCGATTGGAGTAACTGCTGAACAAATTGGTTGTAAAACAGGGACATTAGGTGTGCCAGAATTTGGTACATCTTTCGTCCGACAAATGTTAGAAGAAACAAAACCAAACTCTTTCGCAGAATTAGTCATTATTTCAGGCTTATCACATGGGACAGATGTCTGGCTAGGTAACGCACAAGAGCTAATCAACAATGGTACATGTAAAATTGGGGAAGTAATAGGTTGTCGTGATGATATTATGGTGTATTTAATGCAACAAGGTCTAGAAGCATCCTTAGCATTTACCATTATGGAGTCTGTACGTAAAGGTCGTGGACTACAAGATGAATGGATCGATGAGATGAAGAAAAACAATGTACCTGATTGGTATATTGAATCTTGTAAAAAGATTAAATATATGTTCCCGAAAGCACACGCTTCAGCTTATGTGTTAATGGCTGTTCGTATCGCTTATTTCAAAGTCCATTATCCAATTTTCTTTTATGCAGCATATTTTTCAATTCGTGCAAGTGATTTTGAATTAAATACGATGGTGAAAGGTTCTGCAGCATTAAGAGATCGGATTGGACAAATAAAAGAAAAAGGAAATGATGCTTCACCGAAAGAAAAGACATTACTTACAGTTTTAGAAGTGTCTTTGGAGATGTGTGAACGTGGCTTCAAATTTAATAAAGTAGATATATATCGATCAAGTGCTACTGAATTTATCGTGGAAGGAGATGCACTACTACCACCATTGAATGTTGTGGATGGACTTGGTACAAACGCAGCATTAGGTGTTGTAGAAGCACGAGCAGATGGAGAGTTTTTATCGAAGGAAGATTTACGGGAGCGCAGTAGAGTATCAAAGACAGTTTTGGAACATTTAGATGCGCATGGTTGTCTAGAAGGTATGGAAGAGAAAAATCAGTTATCATTATTTTAAGCAGACAACTTGTTTAAAAAGGACATTTATGGTACACTATTGCTGGAATGCAGTTATTACGTTGATTAAAAAGAGTGAGGTCTCTCACTCTTTCTTCTATAAACAACAAGAACTTATCCCCCTTGCCCATGTTTCGGCGGGGGTTTTGTATTGAATTTTGTTGTTTATTATTTTCATTACAAATGAAAATGTCTCCTGTGGTTTATACTATAGAGTAAGATAGGAAGAGGAGGAAGACTTGTGAGCACAGAGATAATTACGAAAGCGACAGAGTTATTAGATCCAATATTATTAGAGCATAATCTAACATTGTTTGATATAGAATACGTAAAAGAAGGAAATGATATGTTCCTTCGCGTATATATAGATAAAGACGGTGGAGTGGACTTAACAGATTGTAGTAAAGTATCAGAGCAATTAAGTGAAAAATTAGATGAAGATGATCCGATTAAAGCAGCTTATATGTTAGAAGTAAGTTCACCTGGTGCGGAAAGGCCACTTAAAACAGCAACAGATTTTGAGCAACATATTAATGAGAATATTTATGTCTCTTTATATATTCATATCGAAGGTGAGAAAGAATATGAAGGACGATTAACTTCATTTACAAATGATGTTGCGACAATTGAATACAAATTTAAACATACAAAAAAGCAAGTGGAAATACCTTTCAATAAAATTGCTAAGGCAAGACTTGCTGTTATGTTGTAAAAGGGGGATTTTTGAAATTGAGCAGTGAGTTGTTTGATGCAATTAATTTTTTGGAAAAAGAAAAAGGAATTGATAAAGAAATACTATTAGAAGCATTGGAAGCCGCATTAATATCTGCGTATAAGAAAAACTTTCAGTCTGCTAGCAATGTAGCAGTTAAATTTGATGAAGATAAAGGAACAATGGAAATCCATGCAAGAAAAACAGTCGTAGAAGAAGTGGAAAATGAACAGGAAGAAATCAGCTTGGATGAAGCACGAGAGTTAAACGTAAAATACGAAATAGAGGATATTGTTGAAATTGAAGTAACGCCAAAGAACTTTGGTAGAATTGCTGCACAAGCAGCGAAACAAGTTGTTACTCAACGTGTGCGTGAAGCTGAGCGTGGAGTCATTTTCAGTGAATATGTCGATCGAGAAGAAGACGTCATGACAGGAATTATCCAAAGGGTAGATCCTAACTTTGTTTATGTTGATTTGGGGAAAATAGAAGCCAAGTTAGCAAAAATGGAACAAATAGCTACAGAAGAATACTTAGTTCATGACCGAATTAAAGTGTTTGTCACGAAAGTAGAGAACACGAATAAAGGACCACAGATCTATATCTCACGGTCACATCCAGGGTTGTTAAAGCGACTTTTTGAAATGGAAGTTCCAGAGATATATGATGGTGTTGTTGAGGTAAAGTCTATTTCACGCGAAGCAGGAGATCGCTCGAAAATATCCGTGTATGCTGAAGATACAGATGTCGATGCAGTTGGCTCCTGTGTTGGTCCAAAAGGCCAACGTGTTCAAGCAGTTGTTGATGAATTAAACGGGGAGAAAATAGATATAGTAGAGTGGTCTGAGGATCCCGTGGTTTATGTTTCAAATGCGTTAAGTCCTTCCAAAGTAATGGAAGTCATTGTAGATGAAGAAAACAATAAAACTACTGTTATTGTTCCAGATTATCAATTATCATTAGCGATTGGTAAACGTGGGCAAAATGCTCGTCTTGCGGCAAAACTTACTGGCTGGAAAATAGATATAAAAAGTGAGTCTGTTGCAAAAGAAGAAGGTTTATTGAATAATGAGTCAGATGAATTAAACGAACCTTTAGATGACGATGATGATTTTCTATTTTAATAATGGAGGGAATTTTACGTGAGTCAAAAAAGAAAAATACCTCAAAGAAAATGTATTGTTACAAATGAGATGAAACCAAAAAAAGAAATGATTCGAATCGTACGGAATAAAGATAAAGAAGTATTTATTGATCCAACTGGAAAGAAAAACGGGCGTGGTGCCTATATTTCGATTGATGAAGCTGTTATCGAGCGCGCTAAAAACGAAAAAGTGTTAGAAAAAACATTTCAAGTAAAGATTGACCCAATATTATATGATCAATTAAAGGATTTAATCAGTGAGTAATATGATGAAAAAAAACTACTTAAACTTTCTTGGTTTAGCATATAGAGCTAGAAAATGTTCTACTGGAGAAGAGACAATTATTCAAGATATTCAAAAGAATAAAGCCAAACTTATACTCATTGCGAATGATATAAGTACAGTAACGAAGAAGAAAATAACAGATAAATGTAAGACATTTCATGTACCTTATATGGAAGTAGACGATCGCGCAACCTTAGCTCACGCTATAGGGAAATCCGAAAGAGTAGCTATAGCTATTTTAGATGAAGGATTTGCAAAGAAAATGATAACTCTACTTTCATAAATAAATATGGGGGTGGACGTATGGGTAAAATGCGTGTGTACGAATATGCAAAGCAAAACAATACGACTAGTAAAGAAGTAATTGAACGGTTGGGGCGTTTAAATCTCGAAGTGAAGAATCATATGTCATCTATTGACAATCAAATGAAAATGGAATTAGACAAGACGTTTAAAAAGTCTGAGAGCGTATCAACAAACAAAAAAGAAATATCTAAGCAACAAACGAGCTCGAAAGGTAAACAAGAGGAATCGAGGGGAAAGATGAAAGAGAAGTCAAAGCAAAATCAACCAAATAAGAAACAAAAAGGGCAACAAAGAAATAGAGGGCAACAAAATCAGCCTGAACAAAAGACAGCAG
>JAPFCO010000207.1 GCA_026169505.1 Pseudogracilibacillus sp. | reverse complement strand
GAAAAGAGGTATTGGTATGTTTGTAGCTGAAGGAGCTAGAAATAAACTACTCCAAAAGCGACGTAGATCTTTTATTGATGACTATATCGTCACGCTCGTTCAAGAAGCCAATAAATTAGAGATTTCGGATGAGGAAATACTCACCTATATTAAAGAAATTAAAGGAAGTGAAAGATGATGAATATTAAAGCAAAGAACCTTCAACTTGCATATGGGTCTGATCAAGTCCTGCAAGATGTTAACTTTGAAATAAACGAAGCCAAAATCTATGGCCTTCTCGGTAGAAACGGCGCAGGTAAAACTTCGCTTCTATCGCTGATCGGATCATTCCGTGAACCGACAAATGGGCAATTGCACGTTAATGGTGAAGTGCCATTTGAGAACGCTACAACTATGCAACAAGTTACGTTTATGTATAATAAAGACTTTCAGGGAGAAACCGGTCACCCACTATCCATTTTAAAAGATATCCAGCGCTATCGTCCTAATTTTGACTTGGAATATGGCAAGGAGTTATTAAAGAAGTTCAAGTTAGAAGACAAAAAGGCACTGCAAAAACTATCTAAAGGAAAGCAATCTGCTTTTAATGTTGTAGTTGGTTTAGCAAGCAGATCACCAATCACTATATTTGATGAAGTATACCTTGGCATGGACGCGCCAGCGCGGGATTTATTTTATAAGGAACTTTTAAATGATCAAGAATTACATCCAAGAATCATGATTTTATCTACACATCTTGTATCTGAAATGGATTATTTATTTGATGAGGTCATCATTATTAAAGATGGAAGAATACTCCTGCAAGAAGCCTATGACGATTTACTATCACATGGCGTAACAGTAACAGGTAGCAAGCAAGCCGTTGATACATTTGCAGAAGGAAAAGAAGTACTCAATGAAGAACAACTTGGTGGTACAAGGGCGATTACACTTTACGGAGAATTAAGTGAAACGGATCAAGCTTCTGCGATAGAGTTAGGACTCGATATCGGCCCTGTTTCACTCCACAATCTCTTTATTCAGTTAACAAAGGAGGATGAATAAGGTGCAGAAACCAGTATCATTTACAAAACCTGCTTTAGATTTGCTTTGGGTTCAGTTAACTTGGACGTTTTGGTTTCTCGGCATTTACTTTCTCGTCAATTTAGGGAAAATTATATTTGGAGACCATGTTGATTCATTTTATAGTGCCGGATATATCGCAAGTAATATCTATATGCTCGTCATCGGTATCATTGCCATAAATTTCATGCCTTACTATGTAGAAAACGGTATAACGAGAAAAAATTACTTTCTCGGTACTGCAATGGCAAGTGTTGGTTTATCCATCCTTTTACCGATTATAATTTTCCTAATTCATGTTGTAGAAAAAATTCTAGTTAATAATTTTACTTCCAAAGTATTAAACGAACGTTCACTTGATGATATTGTCATCAACATTGATGGTAATATCATTGGAGAAATTATTCAGACAATCATTTTAACGCCATTTATAAATCCTGAAACAAATCTTTTACTCTCTCTTGCATTGTTTAGTCTGCATATTTTCATTTTTTATTTGCTTGGTTGGCTAATAGGTGCCGCTTTTTATCGCCTAGGAGTGATTGCCGGAATCATCTTTATTGCAATTGGGCTTGCTCTAATTTCAGTGAAGGATTCAATGATACGACTCGCAATGGATTTACCATTATTCGAAAGTTTTTCGTTCTTAGAAATTGTTCCACAAACACTAGCTTTACCAATAGTTTTCATTGTGATCGCTGTGACCATCATACTAATTCGTCTACTAACCAAACGAGCAGCAATAAAGATTTAACATGTAATAAAACCGGGCAAAATACTGCCCGGTCTTTTTTCTATCTTCTTATCATTCATTCCTTGAAACTGCTAAAGATACTAGCATTGTTTAAGTTACTAGAAGTATCAGCAAGTTATAGTGTCATTTTCAACCCTTCATGTGACGCCTTGAAACCTAATTTTTCATAGAAGCTTAAAGAGTCTGTTCTTCGTTTATCAGTTGTTAGTTGAACTAAATGACAATTCCTCTCTTTCGCTCTGTTAATAGCCCAACGAATCAGTTCAGTCCCTATGCCTTTACCTTGAAAAGATGCTGATACGCGTACTCCTTCAATAGTAGCTCTCCATCCCCCTTGGCGAGTGATATAAGGTGTGAAAGTAATTTGTTGAACTCCGACAATTTCACTTTCCATCCATGCTACGATTAATTCATTATTAGGGTCAGATTCAATCGCTTTAAAAGCATTGATATAACTTGCTGGCAATGGAACTTTATAGTCTTCTCTTTCGCTTCCTAAAAAGTCATCAGCGAGCATTTCTACAATTTTTTCTACATCCGATTCTTTTGCTTCTTTAAAATTTATTTTGTTCTCCAATATAAATGAGCTCCTCTCATACATTATTTTGTCATTGATTGATAAGCTTGAACGATTTCGTCCATCAATTCATCTACAGAAATATCTTTACTTAGACGTGGGCTTTGTCCTGACCACAATGACATATAATCTTTATTTTGTTGCTTCGCTGCCTCCCTCCTTATTTCTTTTGTTAAACTGTTTTGATACGGATAAGCTGGTAAGTCGTCCTCGTGTATTTTCATTGTTGTCATAAATTTATTGTTGATTCCTCTTGCCGACTTTCCTGAGAAGACTCGGGTAATTTGTACGTCTTCTTCGGTCGCTCCTAAAACTGATTCCTTATGTAATGGATGTGCTCCACTTTCTTTTGTCGTTAAAAACGCTGTGCCTAGTTGAACTGCTTGAGCCCCTAAACATAAGGATGCCCTAACACCACGTCCATCCATGATTCCTCCAGCACCGATGACAGGAATTGATGTATGATCTACGACTTGGGGAATCAAAGACATTAATCCAATATAGCTTTCATTATCTAGGAATGTACCCCGATGTCCGCCCGCTTCACTTCCTTGAACAACCACTGCATCCATTCCTGCTTGCTCTATTCTATGTGCCTCTTTCACATTCGTTGCAGTTCCAATAACAAAAACTCCATTATGTTGAAGCTTTTTAATAACTTTTTCACTAGGAATACCAAATGTGAAAGAACAAACTCGCACACCTTGCTCGATAACTACTTCAAGTTGTTGATCAAAATCAGTTGAAGGTTCTGTTGACGGCTGGTTAATTTCATTCAGATGTAAATCATCCAAACAAAATTCTAATAATTGACGTGATTTCCTCATTTCATCTTGCGATACTGAATGATGTTCTGGGACAAATAAATTAATCCCAAATGGTTGTTTAGTTAACTGTTTAACTTCCTTGATAAATCCCCTAGTTTCTGCGGCGGATAAATAGCCTGCACCTATATTCCCTAACCCTCTTGCATTCGAAACTGCGGATACTAATTTCGGTGTTGTCACTCCTGCCATTGGCGCTTGGAAAATTGGATATTCTATTTTCAACTTGTTCGTTACATTAGTCATCGCTTGAAATAACCCCTTTCGCTTTTCATACAATCTGAATCAATTTCATCATTACAAAAAAAGCCATTCAAAAACTAACTCTATTAACATAATAATATAGTGAGCACATTACTTTTCATCAAGAGGACTATGCATCTATAATAATAAGTAGTAGTCAAAATAGCTACCCTTTATTTGAATAAATAGTATATATTTAAATAAACACTTAAAATACTCCTATTTTGAGCGTATTGCATTGAGAAAGATTTTGAGGAGGATATTAGATGGTAGAAAATAATAAACAAGTAGTAAAAGATAATAAGGCCCTAGAAAAATCAATCATTAATCTAAAACCAATTCAAGAATTAAAAGGAATTGATTTTGCGGCATCAGATGCACTCGTATGTGATATGAATACTGGAATTTGTGGTCCGGTCAATCAAGAGAAGGAGACAAAATGATGAAAATTACAATTTGGTCCGATTTCATGTGCCCTTTTTGCTATATCGGTGAGGCACATTTAGATAAAGCATTGGCAGATTTTGAACATGCAGATAGTGTAGAAATTGAATATAAAAG
>JAPFCO010000387.1 GCA_026169505.1 Pseudogracilibacillus sp. | reverse complement strand
TCTGTATATTTTTTTAGTTGCATATGAATCTCTCCAAGCGTCAATAAATTGTAATAATTTCAGTTAATTTTCCTATCAATACTATGATAACATTAAATATAAGTTAAACATGTATTTATAATACATGTTTAAAACTAAAAGAGTTAGTAACTTGCTGTACTTGTATGATGATGTACCAAAATAATTGAAGGAGTGTCAAAAAAATGCAAACAACAACACAATTAGACAACGAAATAATTAAGATTGTTAAATCAACTGTGCCAATTATTGAGGAGAGAGGGGATGAAATTACTAGCCGTTTTTATAAGCTCATGTTCGAAAATCATCCAGAACTAAAAAACATTTTCAATCAAACGAATCAGCAAAAAGGTGCTCAATCTAAAGCACTTGCTAATGCTGTTTATGCTGCGGCTGCTAATATTGATCAATTAGAAGCTATATTACCAGCAGTTCAACCAATCGCCGAAAAACATCGTAGTTTAAATATAAAACCAGAACATTATCCCATTGTTGGTAAACACTTATTATTAGCGATGCGGAATGTTTTAGGTGAAGAGGTAGCAACTGATGAGGTTATTTATGCTTGGGAGAAGGCATATAATGAAATCGCTAATGTATTTATTGGAATTGAGAAAAGTAAATATGAACAAACGAAAGAGGCCATTGGAGGATGGGTTGATTATCGAGATTTTAAAGTTACTAAGAAGGTTGTTGAAAGTGATGTAATTACATCGTTTTACTTAGAACCTGTAGATGAACAACCATTTGTCTCTTATCAACCTGGTCAATACATTACGATTAAAGCAGATATTCCTGGTGAACCCCATACACATCTTCGTCAATATAGCTTATCTTGTGCTCCTAATGCAGGGGTGTATCGAATTAGTGTTAAGCGAGAAGATTCTATTGGGGGATTACCGAAGGGTATTGTCTCTAATTACTTACATGAACATGTGTCAGAAGGTAGTATTCTACCTATTAGTGCTCCGGCGGGTGACTTTGTATTGAATCAACAAGATGAACGTCCGTTAGTTTTAATAAGCGGGGGTGTCGGACTTACACCAATGATGAGTATGTTAGAAACAGTAATTAAACTAACACCTGATCGTAAAGTTATATTTATTCATGCCACCCGCAATGGAAAGTTACATGCGATGAAAGACCGTGTTAAAGAAATAGTGGAAACTTATGATGTTACATCATATACAATTTATGACTCACCTAGTATCGAGGATGAAGGTACGTTTAGCAAGGAAGGTTATATTGATTATGATTGGTTAACATCCGTTCTTCCACACCCTGATTCAAACTTTTACTTCTGTGGTCCTAAAGGTTTTATGCAAGCTGTCTATCGACATTTGAAGAAAATGAATGTTGCCGAAGAGGATATTCATTTTGAATTCTTTGGTCCAGCACAAGAAATAGCGGGATAAGTAAATAGGTAGTTTAGTCAATGATGAAATTGATTTAGTTATACATTTTTATGATAGACATTGGAAACTCCTAAAAAGAAATGGGATTTCTAATGTCTATTTTTAATACATTTATATTGTAAACATAAGATTACTAGTGATACGATTACAATAATAATACAAAAGAAGAGGGGTGCTAATGATGGAATGGAAAACACGTATAACTGATATTTTTAATATTACATATCCGATTGTTCAAGGTGGATTAGCGCACTTAGCTTATGCTGATTTAGCTGCAGCTGTATCGAATGCTGGAGGTTTAGGGCAAATAACGGCAATGAGTCTTGACACACCTGAAGAGTTGCGAGAGGAAATAAATCGAGTAAGGGCAATAACGAATCGACCGTTTGGAGTGAATTTTGCGATTGGAGGTGGGCGCAAACCTTATGAAGAAATGGTTCAAGTCGCAGTGGAAGAAAAAGTTCCTGCAATCTCTGTGACGGGAGGAAATCCAAAAGGTGTGCTTGATTTAGTGAAAGGACATGGTATAAAAACGTTAGTTCTTGTAGCGGCAAGACGTCAAGCAGAAAAGGCAGCAGAATTAGATGCTGACGCTGTAATGGTTGTGGGGCAAGAAGGTGGTGGACATATTGGCAGAAGTGATACTGGTACATTTGTTTTAACTCCACAAGTAGTAGAGCATGTAGATATCCCGGTGTTAGCATCAGGTGGAATTGTAGACGGTCGTGGTCTAATGGCAGCGTTTGCATTAGGCGCGGAAGGAATTGAAATGGGAACTAGATTTATTGCGACGCAAGAATGTGTTGATGCACATACCGCGTATAAACAAGCCATTTTAGATGCGGACGAAGAATCGACCACTGTCATTAAACGATCGATCGGTGCTCCAGCTCGTGCTCTAAAGGGGGATTGGACGGAGAAAATTTTAAAAATTGAACAGGAACAAGCTGGATATGAGTCATTAAAGGATTATATTAGTGGCAAAGCGAATAAACGTTTTATCCATGATGGTGATTTTGATGCTGGTTTTGGTTGGTCAGGACAAGGTGCTGCAAGAATCAATAATATACCAACTGTAGAAGAATTAATTCAAACGATGATTAAAGAAGCAGAAGAAATCCGTAAACAATGGAGCAAATAATCGTCTAAATAGCACCATTTTTACTTTGTGATAAAATATATTATCAGTTTATTTAGAGAATATAGTTTATAAGACCTAATCATCGGGAATAACTATAGTATAACAAGTAAATTCTTTCTTCAAAATTGAACTATTTTTGAAAAAGAAACATATAGATAATAATAATTACAAAGGATGTGAGTGTTATGAAATATGTCATTGAGCAAGTAAGAGAAAAAGAAAATAAACAGATGGTGTCCGTTATTCGCATGGAAATAGATTATGAACTCGTAACACTGTACGATGCGATGGTAGCAGATGATAAGGTTGAAATAATGAAAGC
>JAPFCO010000447.1 GCA_026169505.1 Pseudogracilibacillus sp. | reverse complement strand
GAATTGCCCGATTATCTAAAATAACAATATCATCAAATATAAACATTCGTTTTTTAATTTCTTCTGCTAATTCCGGTTGTTGAATTTCCAATGAATCCAGGATCGTTCTTTCTGTACTCCGATCTACTTCATTTAACACTTCTACAACCGATTGGACACCACCTGTTTGTGTATAATCCTCGGTTAATGAACTTGAAATGTTTTTCTCTAAAACTTGCTCAATTTCGGCAATAATATCTGGTGGCGTAGAATCCATTGTTGCAATTCGACTCGCTATATCTGCTTGTACATTTTCTTCTAATGAAGAAAGAATCTGACCTGCTTGTTCTGGATCTAAGTAAGACAATACAAGTGCTATCGTTTGGGGATGTTCCCCTTGAATAAAGTTCAGTACTTGTTGTGGGTCAGCCTTTCTTGCAAAATCAAACGGTCTTACTTGTAAAGATGACGTGAGTCGATTAATAATATTTAACGCTTCTTGTTTCCCAAACGCTTTTTCCAATACTGTTTTTGCATAGTCTACTCCACCTTGTGAAATAAAATCTTGAGCGATTGCTATTTGGTGAAACTGTTCTAAAATCGTCTCTTTTAATTCGTTGTCCACTTGTTGTACAGATGAAATTTCTAAGCTTAATCTTTCAATTTCTTCTTCTGTTAAAAACTTATATACTTCAGCTGAAATATCTGGACCTAGAGAGATTAAGAGTACTGCCGCTTTTTGTCTGCCTGTTAATTCTTTTACTTTCCTAGCGATTGTCATCCCTCCTAATCTTCCGAAATCCAACTTCTTAATAATTTTGCAAAATCCTCAGGTTTTTCTTTTGCCATTTTCTCCACTTGTTCCTTCTGAATATCTACTTCATCTTTAGGTAATTCAGCAATACTCGCTACGTCTACTGCATCCATTGCTGGAACATTGTCATCATCTACTAACGCTTCTTCGTCTTCTCTTCTATTTCTAATAAATAAAACAGTTAATATAATGATAATTAAAATTAAAATACCACCAACAACGTACACCCAAGTTGGAATACCTGCTGGATCACCTTCAACAACAGCTGGATTACCCCCATTAAATGGCTGAAATACGATAGAAACTTTTTCTTCCGGATCTATTTCACCGTAATCTTTATCAATAGATGTTGTAATCATCGAGTTTAAGATCGATGTAATTCCTTCTTCAACTGTGCCTTGTTCTTGTTGAGATAATAAAACAACATTATCATCATCTTCTTCTAGCACATTATCAACCACTACTTGAATACCTAAGTCACGTAATTTATAAGGTGTTTCCGCAATTTCCCGGTGAATACGATTTAGCTCATAATTAATTGTTTCTTTAACTAATTCATAATCCCCGTCTCCATCACCTTCTCCTGCAGGATAGTTGGGGATATCTTCATCTCCAGTCCCAACAACTCCACCAGCAGCTTGATTCCCTTCAAAAGTTTCATGGATATTCTCAATACTTAATGGAATACCTTCCATATTATCTACATCTACAGGCTCCACAAGTTCCTCCACTCGATTTTCAATAGTGAAGTCGATATCTGCGGTAACTGAAACGACTACTTGATCATTTCCTAACATCGTTCCTAACATTTGCTGTAGCCTAGTTTGGATATCTCGTTCAATATCCTTTTTCACACCTTGCTGAAACTCATAATCATTTCCTGCGACATTTGTCGATTCTGCATCGAAATATTCAAAGTACTGATTCATAATTGCAATATTTTCAGTCGGTAAATTAGGTATCGCACTAGAGACTAAGTGATGTAATGTTTCAATTTGATTCCCTTCGAACTCGAATCCTAAATCTGTCTGCAATACAATCGATGCACTTGCCTCTTCTTCCATTTCACTGACAAATACGGACTCTTCAGGTAATGTGATCATCACGTTCGCATCTTCAATACCGTCAATACCTTTAATTAAATTTGCTAGTTCTGTTTGCATCGCATCTAATTTCATCATATTGAATTCATTATCTGTAATACCCCAAGAAGCATTTTCACTAAAAAAAGAATAATCGATATTTCCACTACGAGGAATACTTTGTCCTGCAAGATCGATTAATAGTTGTTCGCTCTCTTCTTCTGGTACTTTTATTGTCGCGCCCTCATTCTCTATGACATAATCTACATTTCGAATGTCTAGTTCTTCTTTGATCTGCCCGACTTCTTCTAATGATAAATTCGTGTATGGAAGTGCAACATATTTCGTATTTGATGTTACGAATGTAATTGCACCGATGATAATTAATATGACACTTAGTCCAGCTATGTATATAGTCTTTTGTTTTTTAGATGTTTTTTGCCATAATTTCATTATTTTACTTTTGAATTCATTCCATTTTTCCTTCATTTAATCCCACCGGACATTCAGATAATAATTTCTCGTTTATTACCGATCATTTTTTTGAATAAACTACACTTGCATTCGCATCATTTCGTTATAAATATCAATTGCTTTTTGCTGTACTTGCACTGCTGTTTCGACTGTTATGCTTGCCTTTTGCGCTGTCAACATGACATCATGTAAATCTTCTACTTTTCCTTGTGCTAGTCCTTCTGTCTTCATATTTGATGCTTGTTCGGCTTGATTTACTTGTTCGATTGCATTTTTTAATAAGGAAGAAAAATCTACATTGCTTTTTTCTTCAGGTTGAACTTGATTTGTTGCCCCTTGTCGGAAAACTGGGGATATGTTATTTACTCCTTGCATATGTACTGTCATATAACCAAATCCTTTCCTTCTAATTATCTACCTATTTCTAATGCTTTTAATAACATATCTTTAGATGCATTTAATGCTGTAATATTTGCTTCATATGAACGAGTCGCGCTCATCATATCCACTGTTTCTTTCAATGGGTCTACATTGGGATATTGAACAAATCCGTCTTCATCTGCATCTGGATGTGTTGGATT
>JAPFCO010000103.1 GCA_026169505.1 Pseudogracilibacillus sp. | reverse complement strand
TAACTTCATATTGTCTTTTATTCGATTTATAAAAACTTGAGCCACTTTTGGACGATCTTCATCAAACTTAGATTCTCGCTCAATAATGGATGCTAACGTTAATGTCTCATGGATTGTAAAATCACTATCTTCAAGATTTGCAAACTCAGACTGCAACACAGTACTTGTTTGGGCCACCATCATTTCAATGATCGATTCGATTGTTGGTTCCTCTTCAAAAACTTCATATGTTCCCGCATATAAGTATCCTTCTAATGGAATGAATAATTCATCATTCATTAGCTCATCTGTCATTAAGTCTGGGAACCCTTCTTGCAATGATTCAATATATTCCGGATCATTTAATACGTTTAAATAATCTTCTTGCGTGAAATCGAATTGATGAGCCAGGATTTCTCCAATTTGATCAGCCGCTTTGCCTTCTGGAATAGTAAATCGATAAACCGGTTCCTCGACCACTTTACCACTTTGTAATGCTTCAATAATACCATCGAATGTCAAGCTAGGACTTAAGGTGTAATCACCAGCTTGAAAGTCAGGTTTATTTTTAAACTTTAAATAAAATTTGAAGATAGTGCTATTTTTAATGATTCCTTCATTTTCCAGCATGTCAGCAATATCTGAAGAAGAAGAACCTAAAGGTACTTCAATTTCTGTTTCCTCTTCACTATTTGGATCAACTGGTTCCATTGCTGACTTTATATACAAGAATCCTGATATAGCACCAATTAATAATATAATGATACATGTTACTAATGTTATAAAAACAATCTTTCGCACAATGGAAGCCTCTTTTTGTTTAGATTCTAATTCAGTTTTATAAGAATCAGTTTCTTGCTTATTCGTCATAACTTCTATCTCCTTTTATCTACTTACAACGAATAGGTAGTAGATAAAACAAAGTAATTATCAATCAAATTTGTCCTTCATCTTCTAGTGTATATAGAATTTCCTCGATCATGTCCCATTCCTCATCTGTTTCTACAGGGAATAATTTTAGATCATTCTCGTTATCTTCTTCATAGCGGAAAACGTATACTTCTACTTCTTCATCTTCTTTTTGTTCAGCTGGGATAGTTGCTACATAAGATTGATCGGATTCTAATGTAAACACTGTTAATACTTGAAATAAATGCTCTACGCCATCATCATCTGGAATAATAATCTGCTCTTCTTGTTCTAAACTCATTGTAACCCTCCTATATTTCCTTGATCTAAATACATTTGTAATATAACAACTGCTGCCATTTTATCGATTACTTTCTTCCGTTTCTTTCGGCTAACATCTGCTTCAATTAATGTTCTCTCCGCAGCAACAGTAGATAATCTCTCGTCAACTAAATGAACGGGGAGATCAAACACTCTCCCTAATCGTCGTGCATAGATTTGGGAAATTTCTCCTCGTTCACCTATTGAACCATCCATATTTTTGGGGAGTCCTACAATAATCTGATTTATCTCGTAATCCTCTATGATTTTTCGTAACTGTTTATCAGCTGACGACATATCATGTTCATCCCAATTGATAGTTGTAATTCCTTGAGCTGTTAACAATAATGCATCACTTACTGCTACTCCAATTGTCTTTGATCCTACATCTAGCCCAAGTACTCTCATTCATGATCCTTTTGTAGATCATTTAAATAGTACTTAACTAGCTCTTCAATTACTTCATCACGTTCGATTTTACGAATGAGATTTCGAGCATCTTTATATCTAGGTATATAAGCAGGATCACCCGATATTAAATAGCCTACGATTTGGTTAATTGGATTATAACCTTTTTCCTTTAGTGCTCCATGAATAGTTAGCAATGTTTCTTTTATATCTCGATCAAATGATTCATCAGGAAAGTTAAACTTCATTGTTTTATCAATTGAACTCACCGTAACACCTCATTCCATTGTATACTTGTAAACATTTTACCACGTTTATACTTTTTATAATATCTTTTTTCACTATTAATTCTTATTCGGTAAGTTGTTCTTTAATATATTCGGCTGCATATGCCAGAGTTTCATTCATTTTTGAACTGTCTTTACCGCCGGCTTGTGCCATATCAGGACGGCCCCCACCACCACCGCCACTAATTTTTGCTGCCCCAGAAATTAATGTTCCTGCATGTAAATTCCGCTTAATTAAATCTTCAGTAACTCCGGCTATTAATTGTACTTTCCCTTTATTTTCAGCTACTAATAGTATAACACCTGTGTCTATTTTTTGCTTTATAACATCCATCACATTCCGTAATTGATTCATATCTTTTACAGCTACTTTTTCCGCTAAGAGAGGAACACCATGTACTGATTCAAATTTGTTTAATAGTTCTTCTGTTTCTTGATTCGATAACTTTGCTTGTAAAGACTCATTTTCCTTCTCTAATTCTTTTAACTGTGTAAATAGCGTAGTAATTTTACTGACTATATTATCTTCGTTCGTCTTTAAGAGTGAAGTCGATTCGGTCAATAACTTATTTTTATTCTGCATATATTGGAAAGCTTCTTTACTTGTTACTGCCTCTATTCTTCTAACACCCGCTCCAATACCACCTTCTGAAACTATCTTGAATAATCCAATTTCGGCACTGTTTTCCACATGGCAACCACCACATAATTCAATACTATAATCATCTAATTGAACGACACGTACAACATCACCATACTTTTCACCAAATAAAGCCATTGCACCAAGGTCTTTCGCTTCATCAATATTCATATGATCAATGATGACTGGAATACCTTTCCATACCTTCTCATTGACGATTTGTTCTATTTCGTCTAATTCATCTTCCGACGTTGCTTGGAAGTGAGTGAAATCAAAGCGTAAACGATTAGGAGTAAC
>JAPFCO010000127.1 GCA_026169505.1 Pseudogracilibacillus sp. | reverse complement strand
GCCTATACTTTATTAAAAAGGTTTGAAGATGTAACACAATTAACCGCTAAAATGTGGGGGCCTTCTATTATTGGCTTTGGAAAATATCGTTATACGTATGCATCTGGTCATAGTGGGAAAGCGCCAATCGTTGGTTTTTCACCACGGAAGGCAAATATCAGTTTGTATGTCAGTATGGACGAGGAAAGGCGAAATGCCTTGCTGGACCAATTAGGTAAACACAAATCTAGTAAAGCATGTGTCTATATTAATAAGCTCACCGATATTAATGTAGAAGTTTTAGACGAACTTATAGAAGAAACAGTAAAACATGTGACAAATACGTATGATGTTATCCATGATTAATAAAGATAGACTCTCCTTTGCCGCCATAGATTCAAAGCACGTGATCTATTTACGCAAAAGAGAGTCTATAAGACCTTATATTAATCCGAAGAAAAATGCTACGATTAATAACACAATACTAATACCCCATAACCAGAACAAGGAGTAACGAATATGTTTCCCCATCTCCAGATTTGCCAATCCGAGTGCAAGCCATAGTGCAGGTGAAAAAGGACTGACGAACGTTCCGACGATATTACCAATGATCATCGCATAGGTTGTTGCCAATGAAGGAATACCAAATGTTAAACCAATTTGGTCTGCCACAGGTAAAAGCGCAAAGTAGTATGCATCAGTACTTAATAATAAATCCAATGGTACTCCAAAGAATCCAATAATTAGATGAATGTAAGATGAAATTGCTTCTGGTATAACCTTTACTGTATCCATTGCAATTGAATCAAGCATTCCTGTACCTGTTAAAATTCCTAAGAAAGAACCTGCCCCTAAAATAATTGTTCCCATCGTTAATGCGCTTGCTGCATGAGTTTTAATAATATCATTTTGAGCAGCAGCTGTCCGGTAATTGACAGGTAAGGCGATACTTACTCCAATCATAAATGCAAATCCAGCGGGAATAATACCCCATACTAAAATCCCAATAACAACAGCGGTTAAAATAAAGTTAAAGACTAGCAATTTTACTGATCCTGGGTTTTTTTCTATATCAGTTTCAGTATCTGTTTCGGTCAATTCTTCTACATCTAAATTGATAGCACCATACTGGCTTTCAATTCGCTTTTTCTCTCTATGTCCTAATAAAAATGCGAGGACTAACATAAGCACCATTCCGATTG
>JAPFCO010000503.1 GCA_026169505.1 Pseudogracilibacillus sp. | reverse complement strand
TGTTAAATACTGGGGTGGAGAAAGCGATATCGAATCGTATTTAAATAATAATGGACATACTACATTAACCGCAACTGTTGGTCCTGTATCAAGTAACTGGGACCGTGCGATTGAACTCTACTACTATATTAAAGGTGGAACAGTTGATTATGGAGCAAAACATGCGGAAGAACATGGACATGAACGATTTGGTCGCACATATCCTGGAATTTATCCGGAATGGGATGGCAAAAGCAAAATTCATCTCATCGGTCATAGTATGGGCGGATTAACGATTCGATTGTTAAATGAACTATTGGTAAATGGAGCTGCTGAAGAAATAGCCTATGCTGAGGAACATCCTGATATTGAAGTCGCTCCATTATTTCAAGGTGGTAATGATTGGGTTCATAGTATCACAAGCGTTGCTACACCACATAATGGTTCTACGTTTGCAAATGACGATGAGAAAGTACCTTTTATTAAAGAATTAGTGCTCAACTTTGCATCCCTATCTGGAGTGAACCAAGACAATCTTATATATGATTTTAAATTAGATCATTGGGGGTTAAAACGTCAGTCAGGTGAAAGGTTTAGAGCATACATGGATCGAGTCATGAATAGTTCTATTTGGGATAGTGATGACATCAGCGTGTATGATTTAACAACAGAAGGTGCAGCTAAGCTCAACGAACGAGCAGCAACAGATCCAAATGTTTATTACTTTTCATATACTGGGGATGCCACTTATAAAGGACAGGGTGGAAAATATTATCCTTTACTATCCATGAATCCGTTCATGTGGGATGCTAGTATCCATATGGGATCCTACACAAGTAACGATTCCAATCCAGTTATCGATGAATCATGGTGGCCAAACGACGGGCTAGTAAACGTCATCTCAGGAAAATATCCACTTGGTCATGACAGTGCACCTTTTGATCAACAGAATATTCAAAAAGGAGTTTGGAATCATCATCAAGTTCATTATGCATGGGATCATTTAGATTATATTGGATTAAGTTTAGCCCATGGCATTGGGATCAGAGAGGTGAATCGTTTTTATTTAAAGATGGCAGAACAACTACACGAATTGCCTGAATAAGATGATCCAACTCCATAAAATGGACAACAACTCGGATATGTAAGGGGGAATTATCCATCTATCCGAGTTTCTTTTTACTTATTTAAAATAGAGTGATCAATCTCCCTTTCAGCCTCTATACATGCCTGAACATACAATTTCGCGTTATATCTACCTGTTCATTGGGCTCAATTTAATTGCAATCGCTATATGCGTTTATCTTCAAGCGAGCTCTATCTATCTACCAACTGACTTTTTATTAAAAGCTTTTGAAAAATTAATGAATAACTATACGATTGTTATTCGACAAACTCCTGAAAATGTCTAAGTTTAGTCTTTAGAGGTATTGGAGTCAATATATCCTGTTGCAGATTGTATTTGACCAACACCCGCTTCCAGCTTCACATCTAATGCTCCAGAAATAGTTAGTTGAAGTAAGTTTTGTCCAGTTAATTCAATATTAATATCTCCCAACATTTTTTTATTGCTAGATGTGAAAGACAGCTTTTTAATATCATAAAAGTTCAGTTCTACTAAAATACTATTATCATTTAATAATTCCCACTTTTTTGGTGGATTATCTGCATATTTAGGCATTACAAATGCAATGGATATCTTATCCCCTTCATCGTCTATTTTTATGTTTAAAATACGAACATTTATTAACTCTGGAATCTCATTATATAATTGTTGCTGCCACATATGTTTACCTCAATATAAATTGTTGTTTAAATGAAACTGTACGCCTGCTAGAAATACATCCATTACACTTATCCCTTGGTCATCCGGAATTGTGAATAGGTGTAACTCTATGCAACCGCCATTCCAGTTCATTGTTAATCCTCCTTCTAATTAAGATTGAAAAAAACTTCATAATCCTCATCCTTAACCTTATCAATAATATCAATAAATTTGTTAGCCTCTTCATCTAAGGCAATTTGTTCAATAAAATCAGAGAACAATTCAATTTCCATTGGAAGTTCAATCATTAAGAATCCATGTGGACCACGTTTAAATGAAATTTGATATTTCACTAAAATTACCTACCTTTATCATAAATAGGATGAATTAAATTTCAATGGATCGCCCCATTCTGAAGCACTGTCAGTATGGCTTATTTCACCATGTATATCACATGTTTTTTATCTAACTCAAACATATAATTGATCATTTCTTTTTTAAAGAAACAGCATTTAAAACACTTTCGTTTCAAATGCTTCTTAACTAGTGAACCTCGTCTTCATCAATAAATCGAACTGGCAGTTTTTCCCGCCAAATTAATATCAACTTTCTAAATTCATCTGTTTCAATATATTGATCTGGCGGTGGATTATCTAATATATCAGATAGTGAAACAGTTGTGATGCTAGGATTTATTAATACTGTTGGCCCATCAAAAGTCACTTCATTTTCCTTATATGTGCCAGTAACTATTTTATCAATAAGATCGATTAGTATATTCACATCCTCCACTGTACTTATTTCTCCAATGAAATTTGCAAATAGTTCAATTTCTTTTGGAAGATCTATTAATAAAGTACCATAATCACTATAACGAAAAGAGTACGGATATTTCATATTATCACCTCTTATTTTGATACTTTGAAAGAGTTACAATTGTACTATTATGACGTTAACTAACCGCTTTTTTCATTTACCCTGAGTACAGCTAGAATGTGCTTTCATTCTTTAATTACATTTTTTCATCTGTCAATAAAAAACTTGAGAGGATTGAAGCCAATCAAGTTTCAATTAAAGATTATACTTCGTGCATCACTAAATCTAATAAAAAGTCACCAAAATCTTCAGCTATGATTTCATATTCTTGATTTTCTAACTCAACACCTGGAACAAAGGATACCACCTTTGGCTCTCCTTTCTCATCTAGTTGATTAAAGTCTAAGCAAAATAATTCATCGCTTCCAGTATCATAGATAACAAGAAAGTCATTAGGTAGATTAAGTTCGTCTCTTTCTGTTAAAGTGTACCATATGCCATTTGGCACAGAGGAATTTTCAAAATTATTATTAATAATCCCATAAATCTCCTGAGAACCAAAATTACCTGCTCCAAAATTCTGTAAATAATCTAAATATAATCCCGTAAACTTTATTCCTAACCTCTCTTCAGCTAATTTAATTAATTCATTTGATTGTCCCCCAATAAAATCTGCAATATCTTCATTAGTTTGAATAATTTTCTTTGCTTTTAGATAAGTTCCAACACTCATTTTCATCCTCCATTCATTCTGAAAAGTCATTAGCCCTGTGCTTCCAATAATTTGTTCTCCACCTGTTAAATTCTGTTCTATTTATACCAGAAGGCATAGTATTTGGGTTGATGTGGATAACAGCACTGTTTTCTTTGTGGAATGTCTGTGTTACCTCTGCTATTGAACTTGAATTTCTTTGGGTGGTATGATGTAGGTTTATAGATTTTCCATCTGGACCAAGTGGTGCTAATCCCTTTCGCATTTTATCAATATTAGTTCTACCCATTGCATCTTTCTTGTTCGGGTCTATAATATCATTTCTTTGATAAACTTTCACATTTTTAAAGTTTGTTGTTTTAATCCATTTTCTATTACCATTAACCTTTCCCCCACCCACATTCAACCGATCACTTTTAAAACCCTTTGCAAATAGGAGAAGTTCATCTTTTAAAGTTGGTCCATTTAATACACCATGTGGAACATGAACTCCATGTGATACAGCCAATTCTGGTCCGAATGGATTGACATAATTAGACATTACAGAGTCAGTCGTGTTTCTAACCTGTTGTACGGTTGGTTTTGGAGTAGATGAGCCTGTTTTCGTTACAGTTCCAGCACCTTTTGTTCCTACGACAGATGTGAGAACCGTACCACTTGCATACGTCAACCAACGTGAACGGCTTTCCGCATTACCATTCCCCATATCACGATCTTGGTTACACCTATTATCTAATCATTTTCTCCATATATTTTGTCCATCTGCTAAATAAATCGCACTGGGAGGATCTTCATGGAGGGAAATTTCTATCAATGATCCTTTCCCTTGCACTAACCATTTATAGGTACTACTTT
>JAPFCO010000448.1 GCA_026169505.1 Pseudogracilibacillus sp. | reverse complement strand
GTGAACGATCACAATGCCTTGATTCTCACTGTCATTGATGTTATTAAAAGAACAAACTTGGCCATTATATTTAATATTTCCTGAATAGGTTCCAGCTGGGTGTACACCACTTAATACCTTCATTAGCGTAGATTTTCCTGCACCATTTTCTCCAATAAGTGCATGGATTTCTCCTTGTTCTACTTTTAAATTAACATCATCTAATGCTTTGACACCCGGAAAAACCTTCGTTATATTTTCCATTTCTAAAATTGTGTTTGTCATTTCTCTATCACTCCTGCATAAGAGTTACATAAGGTGATTTAACATGAAGTGTTAAATCACCTTTTTTGTAATATATTTAGAAATCGTCCTCTGAGTAGTACTCTGTATCTACCAATATTTCTTCGTAGTTATCAACATCTACAGATGTAGGCTCCAATAAATAAGAAGGTACGACTTTCACACCGTTATCATATGTTTCTGTATCATTTATTTCAGGCTCTTCATCAGATAAAACGCTTTCAACCATGTCAACAGCTGCGTCTGCTAATTGACGGGTATCTTTAAAGATTGTTTGTGTTTGTTCACCAGCAATAATCGACTTAATCGAAGATAACTCTGCATCTTGTCCAGTTACAATAGGCATTGGCTTATTATCTGATCCGTAACCAACGGCTTTCAAAGAAGAAATAACACCGCGACTAATACCATCAAATGGCGAATATACAACGTCAATATCTTCACTAGAATAATGGGCACTTAATAAATTATCCATTCTCTCTTGAGCCTTTGATCCATCCCAACGTAATGTAGCACCCTGTTCAAAGCTCATTTGGTCACTTTGAACAACTAATTGTTCCTCTTCGATATATGGCTCTAATACTGACATAGCACCATCCCAGAAGAAATATGCGTTATTATCATCTGGAGAGCCGGCAAATAATTCAATATTAAATGGACCTTCTCCATCGTTTAAGCCTAATTGTTCTTCAATATACTCTCCTTGTAAAACACCGACTTGAAAGTTATCAAATGTAGCATAATAACTAACATGATCCGAATTCATGATTAGACGATCATATGAGATAACTGGGATATCTAGATTTTCGGCTTGTTCTAAGACTTCTGTTAACGCTTCTCCATCAATGGAAGCAATCACTAAAATATCGACACCTTTTGTAATCATGTTTTCAATTTGTGACACTTGGTTTTCAACGACATCTTCCGCATACTGTAAATCAGTTGCATAACCTAATTCTTCTAATTTATCTACCATATTACTACCATCTGCCACCCAGCGTTCAGAAGATTTAGTAGGCATTGCAATTCCTACTGTTTTACCTTCTTTTCCATCTCCTCCTTCACCGTCTGCTTCGGAATCGCTCCCTCCACAACCAACAAGTACGATGGATAAAACAAACAAACTAATGAATAATAGTAATCCTTTACCTCTCATTTTATAATACCCCCAGTGTTTTTTAGATAACGCTTTCATCAAATGAATCAATCTCACATACTTGTTTATTACCACATCACTACATTATATAGAATCCTTATAACATTCTTATTTACATGTCGTAGTGGTGTAGCTGTTTTTTGTAATGTTGCAATTGATTAAATAACTAAAAATAAGTTATTCGTATAACATGTATGTACAGCGTCATCTTGTACGTACGTATATTATAGAATAACTTAACTTGTTTTGCAATCTGAATTTGTAAGTTTTATAAAAAAAATTTGACCTAGCGATATTATCTGTCATAACATTGTGAAATAGATGTTTACACAGCTTTAATTTAAAAAAATTAGTTGAATTTCATGCATCAACTTGTTTATTTGATAGATGCTTTTCAATGTTTTGTACAGAGTCTCTTATTTCTAGTATTGGTTCAAATTTAAAGGCATTGTTTTCACTGTCTTTTTTTACTTGTTTACCAGTCTTTTTAGACTGAATTAGTTCCATAATTTTATTAGCTGCTTCTTTACCCATTTTACTTTTAGGATGTTGTACTGAGGTTAACTTTACTTCAGAAATGTCAGCGAAGAATGAATTATCAAAGCCAATAATTGAAATATCCTCAGGGATGTTTAATTTTTCATTTCGTATGACATTTAGTAATTCCATGGCAAGCTCATCATTATAGCAAGCTATAGCCGTTACAGAGGAGGGTGTCTCTTTTAATATTCTTACTAATTCATTTAAAGGTTTTGTATCTTTCTCTTCGGTATCATACGTAATGATATGTGTTGGATTGACTTGCTTATTGTAATGACGATGTGCTTGTAAAAATCCCTTTAATCGTTTCGCTCCTTGCATATCATCCGTTTTATAGAAGCCAGCAATATGATTGTGTCCATGTTGTATTAGATACTCTGCTTGTAAGAAACCGCCTTTTTCATCGTCAACTGTTAAATGAATCGGTTCTAGCGTATCATAATATGCATTAATCATAATATAAGGAATTCCTAAACGTTCTAGTTCTAAATAATAAATAATATTGGGACTTGCGTAAGCACTTTTGGTTGGTTCAACAATAATGCCATCAAAGTGTTGAACAAGGATTTTTTCTAATATTTCCTTTTCCTTTTCATAGCTGTTATTCGTACTGAAAATGCTGACTTGATAACCTTCTTCACTCAATCGTGCTTCTGCTCCACGAATAATGGATGGAAAAATATAATCAGAAATATACGTCGTAATGATGGCGATCTTCTTTACGTCGTTTCGGATAGCTTCTTCTTTGATTGTGGAACGATCCGCACAAAATGTCCCTGAACCTTGCTCTCGATAAAGCCAACCCTCTGTCGCAAGGTCACCAATCGCTAACCTGACTGTATGACGACTCACCCCGAAATGTTTCATAAGTTCACTTTCGGAATCGATTTTTTTATTTGGCTTATATGTACCATCCATTATCTTTTGTTCAATGTACTCTCTCACCATGCTATATTTTGTCTTCATTTTTGCACCGCCTGTTGAAATCTAAAATAAAGAAGTATTCTATCTCTATCATACCATGACTTTGTCATTATAAACGCAAACAGGGATTAATTTAAATCCCTGTTTGCGTTATGGGTATTATTACCAAATTTTATTCGATAATTGTAATTCGTTTCGTAGTTGGCTAAGTCTTGTATCTTGATCAATGACAATACATTCGATATCTGTCATTTGTGCAAAATCATATAACTGAGTCGCTGTTAGTTGATAAGAAAAGACAGTATGGTGTGCACCACCAGCATAGATCCACGCCTCTGTTGCTTCTTGAAAAGAGGGTGCCGGCTTCCATAATACTTTGGCTACAGGTAAATGTGGTGTCTCTTCAAGAGCGGCAACCGCCTCTACTTCATTGATCACCATTCGATAACGGCCACCCATTTCCACTAATGAGACAGTAATTGCATCACCTTCCTTACTATCAAATACTAATCGAGCAGGGTCCGCCTTATCTCCAATCGATAGGGGATGCACAACTATTTTTGGTTTGTTTTTAGCAATGGTCGGACAAACCTCTAACATATGTGAGCCTAAAATCATTTCATTTCCTGGTTCTAAATGGTACGTATAGTCTTCCATGAAGGATGTATCCTGATTATCGCTCATTATTTTCATCATTCTTAAGAGTGCAGCAGTCCGCCAATCTCCCTCACCTGCAAAGCCATAACCTTCTGCCATTAATCGTTGTGCTGCTAGACCAGGAAGCTGCTTCATCCCGTGCAAATCTTCAAAGTTTGTTGTAAAGGCGGTATAACCGTGAGTCGTCAAAAAATGTTTTAAACCTAACTCAATACGTGCTTGTTCTTGAATGGATTCTCTTACTTCACCAGGTTCTGTTGCTTCTACAGGCAACTCATATAATGTTTCGTACTCTCTATACAATGCATCTACTTCTGTTTCTGGGATTTGCTTAATTACTTCAACAAGGTCTCCAATACCGTAGTAGTCTACTGTCCAGCCAAATTTTATTTGTGCCTCGATTTTATCTCCATCAGTTACTGCTACATTACGCATATTATCTCCGAATCGGGCTACGTTAATTTGCGATCCTGATACGAATGCAATTGCTGTTTTCATCCAATCTTTTACTTTAGTCGTTACTTTTGGGTCGGACCAATGACCAGCTATGACTTTCCGTTTCACATTCAGTCGTGTTGCCATAAATCCAAATTCACGATCTCCGTGGGCAGACTGATTGAGATTCATAAAATCCATATCAATATTATTCCAAGGAATATCTCGATTGAACTGTGTGTGTAGATGTAGCAGTGGCTTTTGTAAACTTTTTAAACCGGCAATCCATATCTTTGCAGGTGAAAAGGTATGCATCCATGTAATAATCCCAGCACATGTATCATCAAGATTTGCCGTTTGCATAAGTGTTAGTATGTCATCGGAGTTTGTTGCAACTTCTTTAAAAATAATTTCATAAGGCATATTGCCGGTTTGATTCATTTCTTGTACGATTATTTCCGAATGGTCCTTCACTTTTTGTAAAGCATCGTTACCATATAAATGTTGACTCCCTGTTACAAACCAAAACGTAAATACTTGTTTAGCTACCATCAATATTTCCCCCTTATTGTACTTCTGAACGAATATGTCGTAATCGTTTCATTACATCGTTTTCTCCTCGACCAAAATAGTCATGTAGTAATACGTATTCTTGATATAATTTTTCATAGATCTCTACATTTTTCGGAATTGGTCGATACACTTCATCTTTTATACGTGCCATTTGATTCGCCGCTTCTACAATCGTGTCAAAACCGCCATTTTTCTTGCCGGCTGCTACTGCTCCAAACATCGCCGCGCCTAGCGCAGGAGTTTGAATAGAATCTGCGACCTTGATCACTCTATTCGTTACATCGGCATAAATTTGCATCAATAACTTATTTTTATGTGGTAAACCACCATTTACATATAATTCATTAACTGCCAATCCATGACTTGTAAAAGCATCAATGATTTTCCTTGTACCAAATGCGGTTGACTCCAATAAGGCACGGTACATTTCTTCTGGTTTTGTTTGTAATGTCATGCCAATCATTAGCCCACTTAACTCTGTATCAACAAGTACGGAACGATTACCATTCCACCAATCAAGAGCTAGAAGTCCGGTCTCCCCCGGTGTATATGTAGCCGCTTTATCCTCCAACCAAGCGTGGATATTTATGCCAGCTTGTTCGGCTGCAACTTTTTCCTCTGCTGGTACAGATTGGTTGATGAACCAAGCAAAGCTATCTCCAACAGCAGGTTGTCCCGCTTCATATCCGTAATAACCAGGAATAATACCATCCTCTACAACGCCACACATACCTTCAACTAACTTTTCTTCTTCACCAAGCAACATATGACAAATAGATGTTCCTATTGACATGACCATTTTCCCCGGTTCAATAACCCCCATGGCAGGAACCGAAGCGTGTGCATCGACATTACCCACAGCAATTGGTAATCCTTGTTTCAACCCAGTAAGAGTAGCCATTTGGGCGGTTAAACCACCAGCATTTGTTCCTAGAGGTACGACTTTCCCTCGAAGTTTTGTTGTTGCTAGATTTTTCAGTTTTGGATCTAAAGTTTCAAAAAACGCTGTATTTGGATAACCTTCTTGCTTGTGCCAAATCGACTTATAGCCCGCAGTACAGCTATTACGAATTAAATTTCCGGTGAGTTGTGAAATAACCCAATCTGTGGCTTCTACGAATTTGTCTGTTGCATCATAGATGTCGGGGGCTTCCTCTAAAATCTGCCAAACCTTTGCTATCATCCATTCTGATGAAATCCTTCCACCGTATCTTGGTAAAAACACTTCATCTCTTTCTTCAGCAATTGCATTTAATTCATTTGCTTTTCGCTGTGCTGCATGATGTTTCCATAACTTTACCCATGCATGTGGATTTTTTTTGTGCATGTCATGAAAGGATAGAGGAACATCATTTGCATCAACAGGTAACATCGTACAAGCTGTAAAGTCGATGCCGAGTCCTACAATCTGCTCTGCTGCTATATTTGCCTTTTCTAACACACCTGGGATCGATGTTGTTAACACATCGAGATAGTCTTGCGGATGTTGTAATGCCCATTCATATCCAAGGTCCTCGTCAGTTCCAGGTAAACATTCATCAATGACACCATGGCGATAAGCTGTTACATGATCGGCTATTTCCTGCCCATTTTTTAATGAAACTACAATCGCCCTGCCTGACTCTGTACCGAAATCTATTCCAATCGCATATGTTTTCATCGTTATTCCCCTCTCAAATGATCCTGTCCGTAATACGCATTTGCGCCGTGTTTTCTTAAATAATGTTTATCTAATAAATAGGCGTCCATTTCTTTTGTATCTATATTTAGTTGGTATGTGTGGTATGCCATTTTTGCTACTTCTTCAAGAACGACTGCGTTATGTACTGCCTCCTCGGGATCTTTCCCCCAACTGAATGGTGCATGGCTATGAACAAGTACACCCGGCATTTGATTTGGATTTAAGTTTGTGAAGGTCTCGACAATGACCTTACCTGTTTCATATTCATAGTTTTCTTTCACTTCTTCTTCTGTCATCTTCCTTGTACAAGGTACTGTGCCATAAAAATAATCTGCATGTGTCGTTCCTAAAGCAGGAATACTTCTACCAGC
>JAPFCO010000006.1 GCA_026169505.1 Pseudogracilibacillus sp. | reverse complement strand
TGAGACAGGCGCAAGAACGACCTTGCGCTACCTTCAATGACTAATTGGACCATGAGACAGGCGTAAGAACGACCTTGCACTGCCATCAATGACTAATTGGACCATGAGACAGGCGTAAGAACGACCTTGCGCTACCTTCAATGACTAATTGGACCATGAGACAGGCGCAAGAACGACCTTGCGCTGCCTTCAATGATAAAATAGAGGACGGGCCGAGCGATGTAATGACGAGTGTAAACAGCCTTAATCTTTGCTCCAGAGTGACTCACCACTACTTTCCAATTTTTGCAAAACAAAAAGGAGCTATTAAACACAGCTCCTTTAGGTCAAATGCATTTCATTTAATTAGCGCCCGCGACGTTTTTGGTAATTGCCTTTACGACGATTACCTCCGCCTCCGCTGCCGCCTTGTCCACCAGATCCACGTTTACCGTAGAAACGTTTGCCGCCACTTTGAGGACGACGATTGGAATCTCGACCACCACCGCGGCCACCACGGCCTCCGCCTGATTTAACACTAATTGGCTGAACAGAAGAGATGCGAACAGGCACATCTTTACGTTCTTTCGTTAGCAGTTTTAATGCTGCGGAAACGACTGAAATGGAATCATATTCTTCCATAAGCTCTGTTGCTGTTTGGTTATACTCTTGCAATTCACCTTTTTCAATCGTTTTTGTAATGCTATCCGCTGTCGCTTGTTGCTTGCCACGAGCAGCTTCTTGATTCGTAGGTGGTACCATACGTTCCATTTTACTGTTCGTTACTTTTTCAATAATACGTAAATGCGGCATTTCACGAGGAGTTACAAATGAAACAGCTTCCCCTTTACGCCCCGCACGTCCTGTACGTCCAATTCGGTGGACATAACTTTCAGGATCCTGTGGTATATCGAAGTTGTACACATGCGTCACACCGGTAATATCTAATCCACGTGCAGCAACATCTGTCGCAACTAAATATTCAATCGAACCGTTCTTAAACTTGTTTAGCACAGACATTCTTTTTCCTTGCGTTAAATCACCATGAATTCCTTCTGCACGGAATCCACGAACTTGTAAACCGTCTGTAATTTCATCCACACGCTTTTTCGTACGAGTAAACACTATCGCAAGTGCTGGTGAATAAATATCTAAATGGTTTGTTAATGTATCAAATTTAAAACGTTCCGGTACTTCTAAAAAGAATTGATCAATATTTTCAACTGTCATTTCTTTTGCTTTTACCTTAACTTCAACTGGTGTCTTCATTAAAGTATTTGCAATTACTCGGATTTCTTTTGGCATTGTTGCAGAGAATAACAATGTTTGACGTTGTTCTGGAATTTGTCTTAAAATTTCTTTAATATCATCAACAAAACCCATATTTAACATTTCATCCGCTTCATCTAATACGGCTACTTTAATTTCGTCTAAACGAATTGTACGACGACGGATATGGTCTAATAATCGACCTGGTGTTGCCACTACAATTTGTGGACGATCCTTTAATGCACGAATTTGACGATCCATAGGTTGTCCACCATAAACTGCTAAAGTACGGACACCTTTGAATTTCCCTAAACGGTCAATTTCTGCCGCTACTTGAACCGCTAATTCTCTTGTTGGTGCTACGACCAATCCTTGTACTGCTTTAACCTTTGTATCGAACTGTTCAATCATTGGAATACCAAATGCAGCGGTTTTCCCTGTCCCAGTTTGTGCTTGACCTATGACGTCTTTTCCTTCATTTGCTAAAGGAATTGTTTCTGCTTGAATTGGCGTTGCCTCTTCAAACCCCATTTTGTCTAAAGCTTTCATTACTGGTGCCGATACGTTTAAATCTTTAAAAGTTGTCATAATTTTCTCCTTTTCCTACCTTGTAAAATTTTTTTACATAAGCGGAAACCTTCACATCTTACTTTAAGAAGTCGTTCAAAAAATCTTTCGTCTATCACAACAATTACTTCCCCTAAACAATATCAGGCGCGACTTTTTGAACGTACACATTGTAAATAACACATTATTTACGGATAGCTACTATTATATTTACTTAATCTGTTTATCACGAAGACTAAGTACTATCTAAATTCATCAATCCTTAAAGTTACAGGAGGCTTCCTCCTTCATGGATTTGAATATTTCATTCCATTACTCATGTACACATCCTTCACATTATAGCACAACCAAACAATCTATATCCACAGAAACCCTTTTACTTTTAATGATTAGATAATGGCGCAAGTTTGTAAGCGAGAACATATAGCGACTATCAACAGTTGTGTTTTTATTAACTGAAAATTCGTGCTTTCTTTTTCCAACAATTCAATGACACCTGTTTTTCTTCATACCAATAATGGGTATAATGCGTTATAATACATATTGTCGAAAAAACTACTGACATCATGAGCAAGTGTTCGATTACATTTAACTAAAAAGGAGTCTTATCTTTGCGTTTACCTCCATTTAATCCATATATAGCTGTCGTTATTGGCGTAATTGCTGTTTCGACATCTGCCATTTTTGTAAAATTAGCAAGTGGCGCACCTGCAGGAATCATTGCCTTTTATCGATTGTTTTTTGCTGTGTTACTGATGTTACCTACTATTTTAATAAAATATCGTCCTGAAATTCGCTCCATTAAAAAACGTGATTGGATGTTAGCTACTTTATCTGGTGTCTTTTTAGCATTGCACTTTATTTTGTGGTTTGAATCATTAAATTATACATCTGTTGCAAGTTCAGTTGTACTTGTTACATTACAACCAATTTTCGCTTTCGTTGGGACGTATTTCTTTTTTGGAGAACGTTTTTCCGTTGCGGCCATTATTAGTATGATCATCACACTGATAGGAAGTTTCGTCATTAGTTGGGGTGATTTTCAAATCAGTGGTCTTGCATTATTAGGAGATATACTCGCCTTACTTGGGGCGGCGGCTGTAACTGGATATTTTCTACTTGGTCAACAAATGCGTCGGAATTTATCGCTTATGACGTATACCTTTATTGTATATGGTATTAGCTCGATTACCTTACTCATTTATAATGTTGCCGTACAAAATACGTTTATTGGCTTCCCGGCGGAACACTGGCTCTGGTTTCTAGCTTTAGCTATTATTCCAACGTTCTTAGGTCACACCTTATTTAATTGGGCTTTACGTTGGTTGAGTACTTCGACCATTTCGATGGCCATTGTTTTTGAACCAATTGGCGCAACGCTTCTCGCTTACTATATTTTAGGTGAAATCGTTACTCCGTCGCAATGGCTTGGTGGTACAATCGTTATTTTTGGTTTGTTTTTATTCATAATGAGTACAACCCGTAAACCAAAAGTAACCATCTCTTATCGTGAGTAGATCAAAGATTCATAATTAACCATGAAAATACTAAATGCGTTAGAGCTACAATATCGCAGTTGACGGAATTTGTTCATAACAACATTTGATTCAATCAATAAAAACTGAGCATCCTGGATATACGAAGACTCCTGGTCGGCTAAGACCGCCACGTCCTGTGGCAACGCCGACACTAGCACATCCTGTATGTCGCAGGAGAAAAGAGATCGGTAAGACGCGTAGGACGTAGCCCGAAGTGGCTCAACACTCGCCCGCTTAAAAGCGAAGTATATTCAGGATGCGAGTTTCTCCTGGATCAATTATTATGAGCAGTGGTTTATTAGTTTCACTGTGTTTTTTTAATAAAAACAACCCAGCACTTAAGTCGCAGTCTATGTTTATAGTGATAGAGTAGTAATTTCTTATGGTATCAACTAATCAGTACTCAGATTTTCATGAGGATATTAAGTCCATTCTAGATTAAATGCTACAATCTCCTTTCCCCCCCTTCTTCCATTAAAAAATCATAAATCATTTCAACGACGATCGGACCATTGTCTCCAAGACAAATTAAATGGTCCGATTCTTCAAAGAAGACAATCTCTTTTTCTTTCGAGCCAATTTCATCCTCAAGCGCGTACACTGTCCGCAACGGAACAAGTCCATCTTTTTGACCTTGCGCGATGAGTACGGGAGATTGTATATCGTGTAAATAATCTTTTGTTTCAAGTACAAGTTTCATGAACTCGATATTAGAACGAAATGGAACGAGACCGATTTTACTCTTATAATGAAGAAACATCTCATTTTCCTGTAATTTACCTTTAAAACCATCACCAATCATTTTCCCGACATAATAACTCAAATATTTAAAAGATAAAAACTTTCTTGCAGTCGACAATAACACTAACTTATCAATATGATAATTCCCTGCTAAATAAGCTGCAATCATTCCGCCCATTGAAAATCCAATAACATACACTTCTTCACACGTTTCCTGCATCTTTTCTAACGCTACCCTTGCATCTTCCAACCATACTTCATAAGGTACATCAGCTAAGTTAAGCTCATTACCATGCCCTGTTAATACTGGCACTTCCACTTTCCAATCCGTATGTTCTGCTAAATACGCGCGTAAAGGTTCTACTTCATAGGTCCCACCCGTATAACCATGAATAATTAAGCAACCCTTCATCCGTAATCACTCTCTCCTAACTTTCTACATACATTTTACCCTTTTCAAGCAACATTTAACCTACTTTCGCAAACCTACGATCATCCACACTATTGTAATTATCCTATGCACCCGCCCATTATCCGTGCCTTACTATAACCTAATTCGTGCACTGTACTGATAGTGAATGAAAGCAACTACAACAAGCAAAATGATAGCGCCGATGATCATGTACGGTATCCAAGTGCTAACAATCATCATGACCAACAAACCATATCCGAGCATCATAACATATTGCGGCATGACAGTAACTTCATGTTCAGACACAGATTGAGACGCAGCAATAACTTTCCAATAAAGGAGAAATAGAAATGCACCATATGCAATGATCATTTGCACTAAAAATAAAACAGACCAATATTCAAGTGCGTAAATCCAAATCGGCAAAATAAAAATCATACTACCAAAGCCTGTCCATCCAATGAACGTACGTTGGAACAATAATAGATCCCATGGCAAAACATGGACAATGTCAACAGTTAGCCTATCCTTCCAAATCACCGCAGCAACACTCACATACATATGGATGGCTAGTGCCAATGCAACTAGGAAATACCAATCCTTCAATGGTGTCAATGAAAATCCGAAGTAAGGAACAATTTTAACAAGCCAGTGATTTGTTACTGGTATAAAACCAACAAGTACAAGTAGGATACCGATAAATTGACTAACCATTCCGAATTGGCGTTGCCAATAAACATGCCATAATCGTTGATAGACCGTCGTTTTTTTATAAGGGAGCGCTTTTTTCCAAAAAGGCATCCGTTGCCAAATCGTATAAGAACGCTCTTTTTTCATTTTTTGCTTCGTTATGTAACTAATTAAAAACATATTCCAAATATAATAATCACATGCTGCCGTGACCTTTTTCCAATCAACATGAACAACGACCCGTGGTAGTAAACATGCACTTACCATCATCAGTACAATCATCGTTCCTATTGCTACAACTGGAGGATACGTTAAAATCGAGAGAATATTCACTGTTATTCCGACGAATAAAATGAATAACTTCCATAAAAAATGCAGTTGAAAGACACGCCATTCTACAAACGTCATCATCATATTAATGAATAATAATAATCCAATATATAATAAAATAACTGATCCACTTGTTGGAGAAAACAAGAACAGAACCGTCCCAATGAAAAACAGGACGATTGCTAGCTTGCACCATCTTGCACATGCAGCCATCCACCAAATTTGCCAAGGTGTATAAGGTAAAACAGTTGCCGTATGTTCTGCCGACGAAATCGTTATCCCTGGACGGGTAAATGTTCGAAACAATAAACCGATTGGAATTACTGTCATAATGACCCAGAAATAATCGAGTGAGATCGCCTCCAGTTGCAATGTAAATTGGCTAACTGTTTCTAAAATAGTACCTTCCTTAGCAAACGCCCAAATAAAATATCCTAAAAATACGAATACATAAAACAGCATCATGACATCAAAGGACATCATCCAAACTCGTTTATAAAGAAGACTCTTCTTCTGAAATCGCCCCCATTTCAACAATAGAAACAGTTTAATCATCTTGAAACCCTCTAGTAATCGTGTCAAAATCAGATATTTTTCCTGCACTTTTCACTTTTCCATCTTCTAATAAAACAAATGAATCTGCTAAGTTTTTCACATGTTCTAGTTGGTGGGACGTTAAAACGATGCTCATCCCTTCGGCAACCTTTTCTTTTAATAATACGATTAAAAAATCCACTGCATAAATATCAAGGCCAATAAACGGTTCATCGATTAACATGACAGGCACATCAGGCAAGAACGCACAAATCGTCTGTACCTTTTGGCGCATTCCTTTAGACAATTCTTCTGGATAGGCATCTAGCTTTGTACCTAAACCAAATCCTTCGACATAACGTGCAAGTTTTTCTTCAAAATGAGCTTCAGCAAGTTCATAGCTTAATGCATATAATTGAAAATGTTGCATGACCGTTAATTCCGTTAACAATAAAGGTTCTTCAGGCAAATAAGTAATCCGACGTTTAAATGCTAATAATTGCATATCTTGATCGAATTTTTCTTGAATGATAATCTTACCCGCATCTTTCTCCATTTGATGCATCAGTGTCTTCATCAATGTTGACTTCCCCGCTCCATTATGACCGACAAGTGCTAACACTTCCCCTGATTTTAGGGAGAAAGATATGTCATCAAGTAATACTTTCCTATTCGTTTTTGTCGTCACACCTTCGACCTGTAATGAATACATCCTACTTTCCTCCCGTATCTTTTTTATTATCGTACCATAGTTACTTAGAACCTGTTTCTATTTTAGTGATTTTTTACATGTTAGGTTACTTGCTTCACTTGGGGATAAAACAAGAGGTTTATTATATACGTTTTGGTACACTTATGTGACGTACACTGAAAGAGAGATAGAAATGCTCGCATTAGATCATATTGTTTTTGCTGGTAGCGATATACAAACTGCTACGAAAGAATATCGTAACATTTCACTTAAATCAGTAATAGGTGGAGAACATGACGATTGGGGAACATACAATTATTTGGCCTACATTTCTAATAGTTGTTATATCGACTGGCTCGGAATTCGTACCTTAAAAAAAACTGAACAAAGTGATAATTCACTCGTTCAGCATCTTGTCCACACCTTATCAAACAAAAAATAAGGTCCATCCCAGTTCGCATTACGTACAACAAAACTGAATGCTTATGTAGACCATTTCAAACAAAACAACACTCCATTTACAGGTCCAATTACTGGATAACGAATGAAACAAGCTGCAAATGACAATCGTTTAAATAAAAAGCCGACAGTAGAGAGCTCGGCTTACGTTAACGGAATTCTTGAACATCTATTTTGCTTCTTAGAAACCTTGTCTCTTGAGTGCCGCCCTTTTTAGCGAAAACTTAAGTAACACTTATGCAGTAAGTACGATTTTACACTTTCCTTACTGCGAAACAAGTGAGTCCAACTGTTTCCGACGTAACGCTCATTTATTTAATGTTCCACTTTTCCTAAAACATACGCTGCAAATAATCCACCTGCAAAAACGACGACACATGCAAACAGTTCCATCACACTACCCGCCCAACCAGGAAAAACAACATAAATCGAGCCAATGACAAGTCCAATAATCAGTGCAAAAGTTGCCGTATGATGATGTTTAAGGAAATAATGAATAATTTTACTCATCAGAACAATTCCAATCACAATCCCAATCGCGACAGGCAGTAACACTTTTACATCCAAAATACTGACCGAGTATATTACCGTATGATAAACCCCAAGTATAAGAAATATAAATGAGCCACTAATCCCAGGTAAAATCATCGCCGCACTAGCAGCAATACCGGAAACAAATAATAATCCATAAATCGCGAGTGATCGTTCCTCAATAACTGTTCCATCACCCATTTCAGCCGGCATTAAAACAATGATCGTAATCCCAATGAGTAATAGCACATAATGATACGGACGAAACATCGTTTTTGCCTTCGA
>JAPFCO010000348.1 GCA_026169505.1 Pseudogracilibacillus sp. | reverse complement strand
CTTTGCCCTCGTAGATAATATAAAATGTTCATCTCCTTCTGGCTTTACATCTACTTCTAAACCAAAACGATCATACATTGGATTTAATAGCTCATTTTTTAAACGCATTTTAATACGAATATCTTCCCCACTAAACATCTGGAAACTTTCATCTACGTAAGATTGTAGTTGAAAATCCCGATTCGGAGCAAAGGATATGTCTGTTATTTCAGTGTACCGCATCCGATCTAGTCGATAATGGCGAATCTCATTATATGCTTGATATTTACCTATCAAATAATACAAATCACTTTGCCAAATCAGTGCGTACGGTTCCACATAATAAATTTGCTCATCATGTCTTAGTTGAAATTCCTTATCTATATTATAATCTCCGTATTTAAACTGTAATACGTTCGATGCCGAGATAGCGCGATGAATTCGATCAATATCTACTTTCATTAACTCATAATCCGTATTAACCGTCTGGCTAAATAACACCGGGCTAGGCAACGTCTTCTTAATATGGTTACTCGTAAGTTTTTTCAACTTGTCAATTAATCTCGTCTTCTCATTAGGCGTGATGGACCGAGCAGATAAAATAGCGTCTACTAATAGACGAATCTGATACGTTTCAAACGACTTCGCTTGATGACTATAATAAATTTTCCCAAACTTCTTACGATTTTGCACAATGTCAAAATCCATATACTGTAGTGCCTCTATATCTTTTTTTATTGTTCGAATATCAATTTTATCTAAATCTAGTAATGCCATTATTTTTTCTTTGATTTCATATACATCTAGCTCATGTTCTTCATCTGTTTCATCAAATAAGAGATTTTTTAATTGTAACAAGCGGTAATTATTACTTTGTTTCATAGAATCCTCCCAAATATACCCAATAATATCTATATTATACCATTTTTCGCTTAGCGTTTATATATATTGACGAATAACGTTGAATCCCTTAAGCTTACTTGAGATGATATTTTAACGGAGGAATCTATAATGATTAATGTAATAGATGTCAGCCTACAATATGGCGACAAAAAACTATTTGAAGAAGTCAATTTACAATTTAATAATGGAAATTGCTACGGACTAATTGGAGCGAACGGTGCTGGAAAGTCCACGTTTCTTAAAATTCTAGCGAGCGAAATTGAGCCTCAACAAGGAAATGTATCCATTCCAGCTGATAAGAGAATTGCAGTATTAAAACAAGATCATTTTGCTTACGAGGAGGAACAAGCGCTTGATACTGTTCTGATTGGACATGAACGTTTGTACGAAGTAATGAAAGAGAAAGACGCCATCTATTTAAAAACGGACTTCACAGAAGAAGATGGTATTAGAGCCGCTGAATTAGAAGGTGAATTCGCTGAATTAGATGGTTGGGAAGCACATTCAGATGCTGCCATCCTTTTAACAGGGTTAGGTATTGATGAGTCTTTACATGAAAAGAAAATGGCTGACTTAAAAACGGAACAAAAAGTGAAAGTGCTATTAGCACAAGCTTTATTCGGTAACCCCGACATTCTCTTACTAGATGAGCCGACAAACGGATTAGATATCCAAGCGATTCATTGGTTAGAGGATTTCTTATTACACTTTGACAATACAGTTATCGTCGTTTCGCATGACAGACACTTTTTAAACAAAGTCTGTACACATATTGCGGATGTCGATTACGGGAAAATTGAAATTTATATTGGAAATTATGATTTCTGGTATGAATCAAGTCAATTAGCAACAAGAATGGCGAAAGATGAAAACAAGAAAAAAGAAGAAAAAGTGAAAGATTTACAAGCTTTCATAGCACGCTTTAGTGCGAATGCTTCAAAGTCAAAACAAGCTACATCACGTAAAAAGCTATTAGATAGTATTACACTTGACGATTTAAAACCTTCATCACGTCGTTATCCATATGTCGCATTTACTCCTGAGCGTGAAATTGGAAATGATTTATTACGTGTTGACGGATTAACAAAGACAATTAATGGACAAAAGGTATTAGATAATGTTAGTTTCACGATCAATAAAGATGAAAAGGTTGCTTTCGTTGGTAAAGATGACTTAGCAAGAACAACACTTTTTGACATTTTAATGGGAGAAACAGAAGCCGATAGCGGAGAATTTCATTGGGGAGTAACGACTTCACAAGCTTATTTTCCGAAAGATAACTCTGCGTTTTTCGAAAATAATGACTTACCTTTAATCGACTGGTTGAGACAATATTCGCCGGATGATCAAACAGAAACATTTTTACGTAGCTTCTTAGGTAGAATGTTGTTTTCTGGAGAAGAAGCATTAAAGAAAGCAAATGTCTTATCTGGTGGGGAAAAAGTTCGTTGTATGTTGTCAAAAATGATGTTATCCAAAGCGAACGTTCTAATCTTTGATGAACCAACAAGTCATTTAGATTTAGAATCGATTACTGCGGTCAACAATGGATTAATTAATTTCAAAGGGACTATTTTACTTACTTCCAGTGACCAACAGTTTGTAAATAGTATTGCCAATCGATTAATCGAGATTACGCCTAAGGGGCTTATTGATAAGAATATTAGTTATGACGAATATATGCGTGACCGTGAACTACAAGCAGAAATAGCTAAAATGTACACAAATTAAAAGGAAAGTACCGTCATTGGTACTTTCCTTTTTTCCTCTTATTGAAACGCATCTTTATATCGATCATCATGTTTATGGCAAGCTACCCAATGATTAGCTTCACGTTCTTGGAAAACTGGCTTCACTTCAGCACAGATATCCTGCGCAAAAGGGCACCGAGTTCTAAATACACAACCACTTGGTGGGTCAATAGGACTTGGCAACTCACCTTTTACTTCAATTCTCTCTCTTGTTCTTTCTAATACTGGGTCTGGAACAGGTACGGCACTTAACAACACTTGTGTGTATGGGTGCAGTGGATTTTCATATAAATCTTCACTCGTTGCAATTTCTGCCATATGACCCAAGTACATCACGCCTACTCGATCACTAATATGACGTACCATCGATAAATCGTGCGCAATGAATAAATACGTTAAACCGCGCTCATTTTGTAATTCTTGTAACAAGTTCACTACTTGTGCTTGAATGGAAACATCTAGCGCT
>JAPFCO010000166.1 GCA_026169505.1 Pseudogracilibacillus sp. | reverse complement strand
TAGGAGGTTGTAGGATGCAGGATGAATATTATATGAATGTTGCTTTGCAATTAGCGAAAAGTGTGCAAGGCCAGACGACCCCAAATCCCCCTGTAGGAGCTGTTATTGTTAAAAACGGTGCAATCATTGGTATGGGAGCGCACTTGAAAAGTGGTGAGGCCCATGCAGAAGTGATTGCACTTCAAATGGCAGGAGACCATGCAGTAGATGCTACGATTTACGTTACTTTGGAACCTTGTAGTCATACTGGAAAAACGCCACCTTGTGCAGATGCTATTATCGCCCAGAAACTAAAACGGGTTGTTATTGCAAGTGTTGATCGTCACGACCAAGTTGCTGGACGAGGAATTGAAAAATTACGTAATGCGGGGATCAAAGTAGAACAAGGTATATTAGCTGCTGAAACGAATGAATTATATACAATGTTTTTTCATTATATCGAAAAAAGGTTACCTTATGTAACGATGAAAACGGCGATGACATTAGATGGAAAAATAGCGACTGTAGATGGAGAAAGTAAATGGATTACAGGAGAAGAAGCGCGTGAAGACGTACATTCATATCGTCATACACATGATGCTATTTTAGTTGGCATTGGCACGGTACTTGCTGATAACCCACAATTAACGACAAGGCTCCCTAATGGGAGAAATCCATTGCGGATTATATTAGACACAGATTTACATACTCCTATTGATGCAAAAGTAATTACAGATGGAAAAGCACCAACATGGATCTTCGTAGGGAATCGAGTACCAAAAGGTAAGATACAACTTTACGACACTTATGAGCAAGTTCGTATGATTCGGATGAATGAACAGAAAATAGACATCAAGCAAGTGTTACAGTTTCTCGGTAAAGAACAAATCACATCCATCTTTGTAGAAGGTGGAGCGTCGATCAATGGATCTTTTTTGAAATCTGAGTATATCGATCAATTTATTGTTTATATTGCCCCTAAAGTTATTGGCGGGGAAAATGCTAAAACACCAATTGGCGGAGATGGCATAGCGAAAATAAATGAGGCACTTTCATTGAAAATAGCTAGTACAGAAATGCTCGGCGACGATATAAAACTAATCGCAAGAAAGGAAGCATAGTGAATGTTTACAGGAATTGTGGAAGAAAAAGGTCAAATTAAGATGATCGAACAAGTGTCAGACAATGGCATTCAATTGAAGATTGCAGCTGATAAAGTGCTCACGGACGTACAATTAGGTGATAGTATCGCTGTGAATGGTATTTGCTTAACTGTGACCACTTTTACAGAAAATGAGTTTCAAGTAGATGTGATGCCAGAGACAATGAAAGCAACATCACTTGCAAGCGCGGTAAAGGGCTCAAAGGTTAATTTAGAACGATCGATGCGAGTAGACGATCGATTCGGAGGTCATTTCGTTACAGGGCATATCGATCATATTGGTAAAATCATTCGGAAAGAACAAGTCGAAAATGCAATGTATTACGATATTCAGATGCCAAGAGAATCAATGGATTTATTTATTGAAAAAGGATCTGTCGCCATCGATGGTGTTAGCTTAACTATCTTTGCTGTTGATGATGATTTGTTCACGATTACGATATCGTTAATTCCTCATACAGTTTCTGAAACGATCTTAGGGGAAAAAACAGTCGGAAGTATCGTTAATATAGAATGCGATATGTTGGCAAAATTAGTGCAAAAACAAACTAGAGGGTAGGGAATAAAATGTTTCAGACAATAGAAGAAGCGGTTCGGGACTTAAAGGCGGGGCGACCAATCATTGTTGTTGATGATGAAGATCGAGAAAATGAAGGTGATTTTGTTGCGTTATCAGATCAAATTACGCCAGAAATAATCAATTTTATGATTACACATGGAAAAGGTTTGGTTTGCACAACGATTACGGAAGAACTAGCTCAACAATTACAATTACCCGCAATGGCGAGTGAAAACACGGACCCTTATGGCACAGCATTTACGGTAAGTATCGATCATATATCAACATCGACAGGTATTAGTGCATACGAGCGTGCAGAGACAATCCAACATCTGACTAAAGAAGATACGAAAGCAGAAGACTTTAAACGTCCAGGACATGTCTTTCCACTCGTTGCTAAACAAGGTGGAGTCTTAGAACGTGCCGGTCATACAGAAGCTGCTATCGACTTAGCAAAATTAAGTGATGCTTTTCCTTCAGCAACTATTTGTGAAATCGTAAAAGATGATGGGAAAATGGCGCGATTGCCTGACTTAATTGAATTAGCGAAAGAGTTTGATTTATCGATTATTACAATTGAGGATTTACAAACATATCGTAAACAACATGAGGTGCAAATTAAACGAGAAGTAGAAACGGTATTACCAACAAAGTATGGCATGTACGATGTGATTGGTTATTCGAATCTTTTGGATAACAAGGAACATATCGCATTAATAAAAGGTGATATTACTAAAGAATCTTCTGTTTTAGTACGGATTCACTCTGAATGTTTAACGGGAGATGTATTTGGTTCCTATCGTTGTGATTGTGGTCCTCAACTAGAAGCCGCTTTAGAACAAATTAATGCACATGGTAGTGGAGTATTAATATATATGCGTCAAGAAGGACGCGGCATTGGACTTTTAAATAAATTAAAAGCGTATAAACTTCAAGATGAGGGACTCGATACAGTGGAAGCTAATATTGAACTTGGTTTCCCAGATGATTTACGCGAATATGATATTAGTGCACAAATATTAATTGATTTAGGTATTGATCGAGTACAAATTTTAACGAATAATCCACGAAAAATGACTGCATTGGAGGCTTATCCAATTACAATTGATCGTCGGGTTCCAATCGAAATACCAGTACGTGAAGAAAATAGCCTGTACATGAAAACAAAACATGCAAAATTAGGTCATATATTAGAAAATGAACAAATTTAGATCATATAAAGGGGCTTATAAAATGGGGAAAATATTCAGTGGAAATATGATAGGAACAGATTTAAAAATAGGTATAGTTGTTGGAAGGTTCAATGATTTTGTCACAAGAAATTTATTAGAAGGTGCAATAGGTACCTTAAAAGCACATGGTGTAAAAGAAGATGATATTGACGTTGCATGGGTTCCAGGTGCTTTTGAAATACCACTTGCTGCCCAATCATTAGCGGAACAAACGTATGATGCGGTTATTACATTGGGCGCAGTAATTCGTGGTTCCACGCCACATTTTGATTATGTATGTAATGAAGCTGCAAAAGGAGTGTCACAAGCTGCTCTCACTACAAAAAAACCGGTCATCTTTGGTGTCATTACAACAGATACAATTGAACAAGCAATCGAACGTTCAGGGACAACTGTAGGAAATAAAGGTGCTGATGCTGCAAG
>JAPFCO010000035.1 GCA_026169505.1 Pseudogracilibacillus sp. | reverse complement strand
CTATAATTCCAAATGGGAGAACATTTCTTTTCATATCGATAATTCCTCCTTATGTAATTTTTCTATGTACTGCTTTAAAACAGACTAACCTTATTTTACTCGATATTTAGTTTAGTTTAAAGTAATTGTGTTTTGATATTGATAAATACTATGAATTTATGACATATTAACATGAGAATAATTCCATAATGAAAAAATCATTATGAAATTATTCTAGAAAATCTTTTAATTGTTTACTACGGCTTGGATGCCTTAATTTCCTGAGTGCTTTAGCCTCAATTTGACGAATTCTTTCTCTTGTTACACCGAATACTTTACCTACTTCTTCCAGTGTACGGGTTCTACCATCATCAAGGCCAAAACGTAAACGTAAAACATTTTCCTCACGATCAGTTAATGTGTCCAGTACATCTTCTAGCTGTTCTTTTAAAAGTTCATAAGCAGCATGGTCTGATGGTGAGACTGCTTCTTGGTCTTCTATAAAGTCACCTAAATGAGAATCGTCTTCTTCACCAATAGGCGTTTCTAATGATACTGGTTCTTGAGCTATCTTTTGAATTTCTCTTACTTTAGTTGGGGTTAATTCCATTTCCTTCCCAATTTCCTCTGGTGTTGGTTCACGCCCTAAATCTTGTAATAATTGACGTTGAACACGAATTAATTTATTAATGGTCTCAACCATATGAACGGGAATTCGAATGGTCCTAGCTTGGTCAGCAATCGCTCTAGTAATAGCCTGACGAATCCACCAAGTTGCATACGTACTAAATTTAAAGCCTTTTTCATGATCAAATTTCTCTACAGCTTTAATAAGTCCCATATTACCTTCTTGAATTAAATCAAGGAATAACATCCCTCTTCCAACATAACGTTTGGCACTACTAACTACTAGCCTCAAGTTAGCTTCCGCTAAATCACGACCAGCTTGTTCATCGTTTTCTTTAATACGTTTCGCAAGACGGACTTCTTCTTCAGCAGTAAGTAAATCTACCCTACCTATTTCTTTTAAATACATACGTACCGGATCATTTATTTTAATCCCTAAAGGAACACTTAGGTCTCTTAAATTAGCTTCACTTGTTACGTCATCTTTTAATGCCTTTTCATCTTCAGCATCACCAATGACTTCAATCCCTTGCTCTTCCAATGATTCGTAGAACTCGTCTATTTGTTCTGGCTCAATCTCAAAAGTTGATAAGCGATCAGCTACCTCTTCATAACCTATCACACCAGCTTTTTTACCGGTTTCTGTTAGTTCTGCCTTTACCTGTTCAATTGTTAAATTATTTTCCACCGTTTGAGAAGATTTATTTTCAGACATAAGTCCCCTTCCCTCCTTCATATGAATCGCTATTTCATTTGTTTTAGTTGCTTTTTAAGCTCTATAATTTCTGATCCAATTTCAGCAGCTAGTATTGGATTTTGTTCTTGTTTTTGTTTTTGCTCTAATGTTCGTAAATATGCAACGTCCGTGGACTCTGCTCGAATGAGATAAATGTAATCATCCAAAACTTGCTCTGTAACCATTTCATTAGTCGGGATCATAGCAATTTCAGTCACAATTTGTTTCAAATAGTCATCCTCTAATTTATCAATTAGTTGACTAACACTTACTTCATCATAGTTTTCATATAACGCATATAAATGTGTTAAAATAATTTTATGTTCATCGATATTGAATTGTACACCTAATGTTTGTTGGATTTTACCAATGATATTCGATTGTTTTAACATATGCGCTAGTAAAAAACGCTCAGCATTATTATACGCAGGTAACATTTTACTTTTCACATAATGTTTTGGTACATTATTAGTATTACTATTCTTATATGAGTTATTCTTATATTGCTGATTATTTCTCTTTTTATGTTCTTCTACATCATGATGAATAATGTCAGTTGATAAATTAAATTCATCCGCTATTTCTTTTACATGGAACTCTCTTTCGATTGAACTTTCTACTGTTGCTAGTTGAGTTATCATTTCTTCTACATAAGCAATTCTTTCGCTTTCAATTGATAAATCAAATTTAGTTCTCTTGTATTTCATATAGAAACGAAAAAACGAATCACTTCGATTGATTACTTGCTCAAAGAAACTACTGCCTCCATATTCCATAATATAATCGTCTGGGTCCATGTTATCAGGTATATTTGCTACTTTTACCTCACAACCAATTTGTTGTAATAACTGAGCAGCTTGATAACTAGCTTCAAATCCAGCACTATCTGCATCGTAACAAATGATGACAGTATCTGCATAACGCTTTAATAATTTTGCTTGATTCGTCGTTAATGCAGTACCTAACGTCGCTACTCCATTGGTTACTTTGACTTGGTGTGCTGCAAGAACATCCATATATCCTTCAAAAATAACTGCTTGGTTACTTTTACGAATATGCCTTTTGGCTAAGTCGAAGTTAAACAGTAAATTTCCTTTTTGGAATAATTCATGTTCGGGACTATTTAAATACTTTGGCTCTTCCCCTTGAAAAGATCGACCACCAAATGCTACAGTTCTTCCCAAATGATTTCTGATTGGAAAAACAGCTCTTCCTCTGAAAACGTCAGTAAAATGTTGATTATCTTTTGTAGATAGCAATCCCGCTTTTACAAGTGACTGTTGATGAAATCCTTTCTTTAAAAGAAATTCAACTGTAAATTCACTATTAACTGTCGCATATCCCAATTGAAACTCATCAATCGTTTTTTCAGTTATTCCTCGGTCAATTAAGTACTGCTTAGCATCTTTACCGTCATCGGAATATTTTAACAAATGATAATAGTACTTTGATAACCAATCATATGCAGACAGTAAGTTATGAGCTTCTTCAGATAAATGTGATTGCTTGTCCGATCTTTCTGGTAAGGAGATTCCTGCTTTGTCTCCTAAAAAGCTAATCGCTTCTATAAAATTTAATGACTCCACTTCCATTAAGAAAGTTATGACATTACCACCTTTACCACAACCAAAGCAATGAAAAATTTGTTTCTCTTTAGTAACAGAAAACGACGGTGACTTTTCATCATGGAATGGACATAAACCAAAATAATTACGACCTTGCTTCTTTAATGATACATATTCTTCAATAATGTCCACAATGTCATTTTCTCTACGAATATTCTCTATCACTTCTTCAGGTATTTGTGTATTCATCTGTACCACCATAATTTCATACTGCGTATAGTTATCATTCAATATTACTTCATAAAAGTCCTGCATCTTTCGACATTCTTTTTAACTTTATTAAAAAAATTTCCTTCTATTGGTTACAAGTACCTCAAGAAGGCGGGATTTAATAAGCTATTCATCATACTATATTCCCATAATTATCAAAATATAAACTCTTTATATCTTATCCGACATATCATTATAGTATACAGCCAATTAAAATGCTAGTAAACTGGCTTTAATTGCTTTTACACATTTGCATAATAATATTCGCTGTTTCTTCTACAGCTTTATTGGATACATCAATTACTTCACAACCGATTTTGTCAATAATCTGATCAAAATAAGTCAATTCTTCATCGATTCTTTGTAATGTAGCATATGTTGCGTGATCACCTAATCCGAGTGCCTTTAGACGCTCTTTGCGAATATCAATTAGTTTTTCTCGACTAATTCGTAATCCGATACATTTTGATTTATCAATGCGATACAGTTCTTCTGGTGGATCTACCTCAGGTACCACGGGAATATTAGCCACTTTTAATCGTTGATGTGCTAAATATTGTGACAACGGGGTCTTGGATGTTCTAGATACACCTATTAATACGATATCTGCTCGTGCGACTCCTCTTGGATCTCGTCCATCATCATATCGAACAGCAAATTCAATTGCTTCTATCCGCTTAAAGTAATCTTTGTCTAACTTATACACAAGCCCTGGTTCAAGTCGTGGCTCATTTTTAAATTTTCTTTCCATCAAGTCCATCATTGGCCCCATAATATCAATCACTTCTACATGCAGCTCAACTGCTCGACGGTTCATATAGCTTCTTAATTCTGGATTAACTAAAGTAAATGCTATTAGAGCTTTTTTTTCTTTTACTAACTCTAATGTTTCGTCTATTATTGACTTGTCTTCAACATAGGGAACACGATGGATATCATAGTTGCCGTTAGTAAATTGACTTAGTCCCGCTTTAATAACTAGTTCTGCAGTTTCCCCTACTGAATCAGACAAAACAAATACTAGTGGATTTTCACTCTTCATAGTTTTCCCTCTTTCTATACTTGTTCATCTAATATTAGCTCTACAAACGCCTTCGTTATATTGGTTTTTGTAATTCTACCAATTACTTGATAACCGTCTTTCAATTCTTTAACAACAGGTAATCCATCAATTTGTTTATCAATTAACTTTTTTCCTGCCTCAATTAATAAGTCATTTGCATAACAAACCGTAATATTGGGCATTCTTGTCATAATAATATGAACTGGTACCGCATTTAATTCTTGATTTCCTATACTCGCTCTTAATAAATCCTTTCGTGACAAAACGCCAGTTAAATATCCCTCTTCATCGACAACAAATAATGTCCCAACATCTCCTAGAAACATAGCAGAAATAGCATCATATACAGATTGATTTTCTTTTACTACAACAGGTACAGATTGAAATTCTTTCACTTTATATTGTTTTACCTTCTTCGTTAATAATTCTGTCCCTGTTTTACCCGTATAAAAGTAACCTACTCTTGGTCTTGCATCAAGATATCCGGCCATTGTTAGAATCGCTAAGTCTGGACGTAATGTCGCCCGTGACAAAGATAGTTGTTCTGCAATTTTTTCTCCAGTAATAGGCCCATTTTCTTTCACTATCTCAATAATTTTATTTTGTCGATCAGATAATTCCACTTTCTCACCACCTACATGTAAGTGCGATACGCCTGAATCATTAGTATTATATAACGAATATGTTAAAAAAGGAAACATCAAAAGCCTACATTCATCTTACATATGTCTGCTTTTGTTTTTTTCGGTTAATATTTTAATGATGTTGTTTCCATTCAATTAATGTCATATCTGCAAACTGATCGATCAAGGAAGCTACTTGCTGTACTAGTGCAAGTCGATTACGTTTCACCTTTTCATCATCTGCCATGACCATATTATGGTCGAAAAATGCATGAACTGGATCTGCTAGCTTTTCTAATTGTTCCAATGCTTTAGTAGCTTCAAATTGCTCATGATACAAATTAAATGCTGTTGCCACTTGTTTAGATTGGTCGAATAACACTTTTTCAGAATCTGTCTCAAATAGCGCTTCTTCAACATTTGCATGATCCGACTTCTTACCTAAATTCATAATTCGTACTAATGCTTCTTGTACTTTCTTAAATGATGGATCATTTCTTTTTTCTGATAGTAATTGTGCTCGATCAAGAGAATATTTAAATACACCAATTTTTTCGTCGATTACAGCATGAATCACATCTTGTTCAATATCATGTTCTGAAAGTAAAAATGCTGCGCGATTCATAAAGAATGTATCAATCTCTCTCTTTACATCAGCACTAACATCATACAGGTCACAAGCAAAACTGATTAATTCCTCGACCGTAATATTCCAACGACATTTCTTTACAATGCGCAAGATTCCTATCGCTTGCCTTCTTAAGCCATGCGGATCTTGTGAACCTGTTGGTACTAGCCCAACGGAAATACATCCGACAATTGTATCTAGTTTATCCGCAACACTTACAATTGCTCCTACATCAGATGATGGCAATTTCCCATTTGATTGAACTGGATAATAATGCTCTTTAACTCCAACTGCAACTGCAGTCTCTTCTCCGAAATGTAAGGCATATTTTTCTCCCATAATTCCTTGTAATTCTGGAAACTCTCCAACCATGTTCGTCATTAAATCAAATTTACTAATCTTTGCTGTACGAATCGCTTGATTAGCAACTTCTTGGCTTACCTCGATATGCTTATTTATTTTCTTTGTTAAGGCAACAACATTTTCAACTTTTTCATATGTCGTTCCAATTTTCTCTTGAAAAACAACTGTTTTTAATTTGTTATTATAAAAGTCTATCGAATGCTTTTTATCTTCTGCAAAGAAAAATGCACCATCTGCCAATCGTGCCCGTAATACTTTCTCATTTCCCTTAACTACATTATCTATTTGCTGTTCATCCCCATTTCGAACACTAACGAAATAAGGTAATAATGCATCATCTGCTTCCGTCATCACTGGAAAATATCGTTGGTGTTCAGCCATCGATGTAGTTAATGTTTCCTGTGGTAATTGTAAGTATTCCTCAGCAAATGTCCCGAAAAATGCAGTTGGGTATTCCACAAGATTTCGAACTTCATTTAATAAAGAGGTTTCTACTTGAATGTGGAACTTTTCTTGTTTTTCGATTTCTTTAATTTGATCTAATATTAACTGTTCACGTTTCTTAGGATCTGCGATAACATAATTCTCATATAACACATCCTCATATTCCAGCGGATGATTAATAATGGCTTCTTTTCCTAAAAAGCGATGTCCATATGTTGTATTTCCTGTTTTGACATGAGCAATTTCAAATGGAATCACTTCTTCATTCAGTAATGCGACAAGCCAACGTATTGGTCTTGCATATTTGTATGATTCGCTTCCCCAACGCATGGTTTGCGGG
>JAPFCO010000180.1 GCA_026169505.1 Pseudogracilibacillus sp. | reverse complement strand
AATCATTATGGAATGACTTGGACTACTGATCGACTATTTTATCCGGTATTTGAACCGGTTTGATTTTCAGGTTTTGTACTCATATTCATAATGACAACCCCTGTAATAATAATAAGACCGATAACGTTTATGCTAGAGAGAATTTCATTAAAAATGATTATACTAATCAATCCAGTACCTGCAGTTCCAAGTCCTGCCCAAATACTATACGCCAAACTGAGTGGAATCATTTGTAACGCAAACATCAAAAAAGTAAAAGAAATGCCAAAGCCAACAATTACCCCAATACTTGGAGCTAGGTTACTGAAACCGTCAGATAATTTAAGCATCGTTGTTCCAATGACTTCAAAAATAATGGCGCATAATAAATAGAAATACTCTTTCATATGTCAACACCTCTTGTTATAATCTCATAAATACAAGTCCAATAATGATTAGCATAATTCCTATTGCCGTTTGTACGTTGATTTTCTCTTTGAAAATAAGGACTCCGACGATTGCTGTAAGTGCAGTACCTACTCCGCTCCACACCGCATAGGCAAAACTTAAAGGAATCGTGAATAAAGCTAATGAAAGTAGATAAAATGCGATGGCATAACTAATAATAAACATTAGGATAGGCTTTTTACTTTTAACTATCGTAGTTAACTTCATCATACTCGAACCAAATACTTCGGCAGTAATTGCTCCTGCTAAATATAAAAAGCCCATTTAAAATGCTTCCTTTTCCATTGACTTGCAGTATTGTTGAACAATTTTTTCCATCCTATCCTTCAAATTATTTTCATAGTTATACATGATTGAAAACCAAATACCATCACAAATCATACGTAGTTCTAATATTTTATCGGGATCTCCTTGGTCATGATCAAATGCGTAATCCCATTTTGTTATAACTGATTGCCATAATTGTTGGCTTTTTTGATCCTCATGAGAAGAGATGAAAACAGCAGGAAGTAGAATGTTTTCAGTATTGTTTAAAAAGTAAAGAGTTGACAATGCATAGGCGCGCGTAAATAAATAAGATCCAGACAATTGAGACCGATAATGCTCTATATTTTCTTCATATATCCGGATAACCATCTCATTCATTTCTAAAAGTAATTTTTCTTTACTATCAAAGTGATAGAGGACTCCGCCTTTGGTAATTCCAGACTTTTTGGCAAGATAGTCCATTGTAAACTTTTGAATACCTTCTTCATTGATAATTTTAGCGGCATTTGTTAATAGTTCTTCTTTTTTACTCATCGTATATCACTCCAATATGTCATCATTACTATACTGAACGTTCAGTATAGTAATTGTAGCAAAAGATATTTTATTTGGCAATGATTGTGGATGTAAGATAAAAAAAGGGTGAGGGATACCTGTATCAGATTAATTTTCTTATTTAATTCTTATTTGCTCACTCTAGTTTTATTTATGCTTGTCTACCATTGATTTAATCGCTCATTCAACTTTTCTATCGCTCATCCTCGCCAGTTAATCGCTCATTCAACTTTTCTATCATTCATCCTCACCAGTTAATCGCTCACTACGACCACATACTTGCCCCCTCTATTTGATTTCTATATCCTGCTGCAATTACTTTGTGTATGTTTTATAACTGTTTGGAGAAAATAGAGACTATTATAAATTTGCTGGAGGAGTGTCCGTTTTTATGGGAAGGAATGTTACGGAAAAGATAATTGCAGATCATATCGTTGCGGGTCAGATGAAGCCAGGGGAAGAGATAGGGCTTAAGATTGATCAAACATTAACACAAGATGCGACAGGTACGATGGTTATGTTGGAATTAGAGGCGATGGGTTTAGACCATGTGCAGACAGAGGCTTCAGCACAATATGTGGATCATAATATGATTCAAGTGGATCATAAGAATCCGGATGACCATTTGTTTTTACAAAGTGCTGCACATAAGTTTGGCTTTTATTATAGTAAGCCGGGGAATGGAGTGAGTCATCCAGTTCATATGCAACGCCTTGCCAAACCAGGTAAAACATTGCTTGGTTCAGATAGTCATACTTGTGCGAATGGATGTATGGGGATGCTGGCGATGGGTGCGGGAGGCATGGATGTGGCGATGGCAATTGCTGGAGAGCCATTTTATGTGCGAATGCCACAAGTATGGAGAATTCACCTCACTGGAAAAATGCCTGATTGGGTCAGTGCGAAAGATGTTATTTTTGAATTGTTACGTCGGCATGATGTGAAAGGTGCAGTTGGTAGGGTGATTGAATATGATGGACCTGGATTAGATGAATTAACAGCGATGGATCGTCATGTCATTGCTAATATGGGGGCGGAGCTTGGTGCGACAGGAACTGTATTCCCGTCAGATAAAGAGATTAAACGATTTTTAACATCACAAGGAAGAGAAGAAGATTGGATTCCGTTAACAGCTGATAAGGATGCTACATATGATCTGGAGGAAGAATTGAACCTGTCTGAGTTAGAACCACTCATTGCAAAGCCTTCGAGTCCTGGCAATGTAGTACCAGTGACAGAAGTAGCGGGAACCCCGATTTATCAATCGTATATTGGTTCTTCCGCTAATCCTGGTTACCGAGATTTCGCGATTGCAGCGGAAATCGTTGCTGATCAAACAGTTGCCGCTAATGTATCACTTGATATTAATCCAACTTCAAGGCAAATGCTGGTGCAATTAGTTGATGCGAGTTATGTGGCACGATTTTTGTCGGCAGGAGCAAGGTTGCATCAAGCAGGGTGTAATGGTTGTATCGGAATGGGTCAAGCACCAGCATCTGGACGTAATAGTTTACGAACGACTCCACGGAATTTCCCCGGACGTTCTGGTACAAAAGAAGATAGTGTGTTTTTGTGTAGTCCGGAAACAGCAGCAGCATCCGCATTAACGGGTGTCATTACAGATCCACGTACATTAAAGATGCGACCGCCAACAATTAAAGAGCCGAAACAAATTGCGGAAGACTCTTTATTAGAAGAGCCATTGCCAGCGGAAGAACGAAAATTGATTGAGCTTGAAAAAGGACCGAATATTGCGTCCATCCCTCATATGGAAGTTTTACCGCAAGATTTGGAAGTGCCAATCTTTTTAAAAATGGGTGATAATATTTCAACAGATGAAATATTAGCTGGTGGGGCAAGAGTCTTACCATACCGAAGTAATTTACCGAAAATAAGCGAATTTACATTTGAAATAATTGATCCGACTTATTATGAACGGACAAAAGGTACCCCACATGCAATTGTAGGCGGCTTTAATTATGGTCAAGGTTCAAGTCGTGAACATGCGGCATTAGCACCAAGATTTTTAGGGTTACAAATTGCATTAGTGAAAGACTTTGCTCGAATTCATTGGCAAAACCTCGTTAATTTCGGGATTTTACCAATCACATTTGCTGATGAAAATGATTATGATCGTTTGAATCAAGATGATGTGCTTGTGATTCAAAATGTGAGAGAGAAAATAACGACGGGGAATGAGTTTTTTGTCACAATTAAAGGAAAGGAAGAACAGATTTTAGTAAGGCATGCGATGTCAGAACGTCAATTAGAGGTGATGCTTGCAGGAGGATTAATTAATTGGGTAAAAGTAAATAAAGGCACAAAAGCATAATACTCTTATAGGAAAGGAAGAAAGGTATGTCAGAAATTGAATGTAAAGCTTGTGAAGGATCAGGGAAGCAAATGGATGATGAAGGCTGGCAATATCAATGTAGTGTATGTCATGGGACAGGTGAAGTGACAGAAGAGAGTACAACGAAAGTGATGCACACAGATGAAAACAATCGATTACTTGATTAAACCCAAGTAATCTTTTTTTGTTCATATTAAGATATACTATTTCCTACCGCTGTTTTGTCGATGAAGGGGGTGTGTTTTGTAAAAAAAGTTAGTAATAATAGGTAATCCGTTCAATTTGACGAAATATGTAATTGGAAGTATGATGATTTTATCATGAAAAAATGTCATGATTCGCTTTACGTATAATCTTGAGAATATGGCTCAGAGTTTCTACAGGACTACCGTAAATGGTCTTACTACGTGGATAATTGTATACTTTATGCTGAATGGTACGATTCCATTCGGTTATTGTCGTACATTCTAACTTAGTAATGGTAGCACTCCTTCGAATCAAGGGTGCTATTTGTTTTGGTCCTTAATCGCTTGAGCTATCGATAAAGATGTATAGGTAAAGTTAAGATAAAGGGAGGAAACGGATCGTGAAGAAGTATTTTCGCTTCGAAGAGTTAGGTACGAATTATCGGACAGAGTTTATGGCAGGATTAACGACATTTTTAGCAATGGCTTATATTTTATTCGTTAACCCATCGACATTATCTTTAGAAGGTGTGGAAAATTTACCTGCAGGCGTTATAGGTATGGATAAGGGTGCTGTATTTACAGCTACTGCAATTGCTGCGGCGGTTGGAACATTGTTTATGGGTGTTATTGCGAAATATCCAATTGGACTTGCACCTGGAATGGGTTTGAATGCTTTTTTTGCTTATACCGTTGTATTAGGTTATGGAATTCCTTGGGAAACAGCATTATCCGGAGTGTTAGCTTCAGGACTTATTTTTATGGCATTAACATTAAGTGGTATTCGTGAAAAGATTATTAATTTTATTCCCGGAGATTTAAAATTAGCTGTAGGGGCAGGGATTGGATTTTTTATCGCCTTTTTAGGGTTCCAAAACGCCGGTATTATTGTAGGCAATGATGCAACATTAGTAAGTATCGGTGATTTTACAGACCCATATGTGATGTTAGCTATTTTTGGTGTCATTATTTCAGTTATATTATTAAGTTTAAATTTTCGTGGTGGCATTTTCTATGGGATGCTTATTACGTCGATTGCAGGAATCATTTTTGGCTTAATTGCGATGCCGACGGGCGTGGGCGACATTGTTAGTCCAGCACCTAGTGTTTCGTCTACTTTTGGACAAGCATTTGTTAATTTTGGCGATATTTTTACCTTACAAATGTTAGTCGTTATCTTAACCTTTTTATTCGTCGATTTCTTTGATACAGCGGGTACGCTTGTTGCGGTTGCGACACAAGCAGGATTGATGAAGGATGATAAATTACCGCGCGCTGGAAAAGCATTGTTTGCAGATTCGGCTGCTACTGTCGTTGGGTCTGTCGTCGGTACATCTACAACAACATCATTTGTTGAATCAACGTCTGGTGTAGGGGTAGGAGGAAGAACAGGATTTGCTTCCGTTGTTACTGCTGGATTTTTCTTATTAGCATTATTCTTTTCTCCATTACTGCAAATCATTACGGTAGAAGTAACTGCGCCGGCATTGATTATCGTTGGTGTATTAATGTCCACAGCTTTAAAGAAAATTGATTGGGATCATTTTGAAATTGCTGTTCCAGCATTTTTAACGATTATTGCGATGCCATTAACGTATAGTATTGCAACTGGAATTGCGATTGGATTCATATTTTATCCAATTACGATGATTATGAAAGGCCGTATAAAAGAAGTTCATCCAATGATGTATGCTTTGGGTGTTATCTTTATCTTTTACTTTATCTTTTTAACATAAATGAGTCAATGTCATCATTATAATATACTACCTCGTCGTGGCGGTAAATCCATAAGATGAAATTGATATCAATAGTAGGGCGACCTTAACCGGATCGCCCTTTTTTATATAGCATCATTTATTAGTGTCCTTTGTCATCTACTAGTTAATGAGAGAATGTTTGTCATATGATCTTCATATGATTTTATGTAGTCCGTTAATATGCTGAGTCCCTTTCATCCTATGCTGAAAAGTAGTAACATATAAGATAGAACGATTGATGATATGAGGAGAAAGAAAAAGCTGAAACCCGGTGATGTGATTCATTATATAATGATTGTGAAAGAGGGAATATACATTGAATAAACCATTTGTTGAACAAATCCGAACTGGAAAAGTAAAAGAGCTTGGGCATGCTGGGGCAAAGGATCCGATGGAAAGAACTTGGACGACTGGTATGTTTAAAGAGCGACAAGAGGGGAAAGTATGGCTGTATGAGAAAGGGCTTGCTGCTGATGAGGTTGGAGATACGAAAGCACATGGAGGAGTCGAAAAGGCATTATTTGCTTATCCAAGTGCGCATTATACGTATTGGCAAACGACAATGCCGGAAGCTTCGATGGACATCGGAGGAATGGGCGAGAATTTGGTCCTGACAGATGTGAATGAATTTACAGCATTTATTGGTGATACGTACCGACTAGGCGAAGCGATTATTGAAGTGTCACAACCGAGGCAACCGTGTTGGAAGCCAGCCCGTCGTTTTCAAGTCATGGATTTAGCGCTACAAATTCAACAAACTGGTTATACTGGTTGGTACTATCGTGTAGTAGAGGAAGGGTATGTCGAGGCGGGTGCGTTGGAATTGCTTGACCGCCCTCATCCAGAATGGTCGATTCAAGCTTGTAATGAAGTGATGCATATACATAAAGATGATTTGCGCCGTGCGAATGATTTAGCGGCATGTCCGGCATTAGCAATCAATTGGAAAAAAAGATTACAGAAACGATTACGTGGTCAAGAATCGTCTATTCATACACGAGTGTTTGGTCCGAATAAAGAGTGAAGTTAGTCACTGATTACAAATAAGAGCTGGCTAATTCATCGGAGAAAGGGTGGTCTTTATTGTTTGATAATGCAATTATGATGGTTATTATTATTGTCGTCGTTAATATTTTTTATGTTACTTTTTCAACTATTCGTATGATTTTAACATTAAAAGGAAGGCGTTATTTAGCTGCTTTTGTAAGTGTATTTGAAGTATTTGTTTATATAGCAGGTTTAAGTCTCGTGTTAGATAATTTAGATGGGATTCAAAATATTTTCGCATACGCTTTAGGTTATGCACTCGGAATTATTACTGGATCGATGATAGAAGAACGAATGGCATTAGGATATATTACAGTTAATGTTGTATCATCCAATCCGGTCTTGAATTTTACCGATCGACTACGAGAAGAAGGGTATGGAGTCACGAGTTGGACGTCTTCGGGAATGGATGGTGACCGTTTGTCCATGCAAATTTTAACGCCAAGGAAACAAGAGATTCGCTTGTATCGGCTCATTTCAGAAATTGACCCGAAAGCATTTATCGTTGCATTTGAACCGAAACATATCCAAGGTGGCTTTTGGGTAAAACAAGTGCGTCGAGGTGGAATGTTTAGAAATCGAGGTGTGGAAGAAGAAGTAATTGAAGACGATATTCCGACAGAAAAACTGATGGAAGATGATGAAGTTGTGGAAGAAGTGGTCGATGATACGATACCGACATCCAATTATACGAAGCCACGTTCGCAAAATCCGAACATTAACCCAAAATTATAACAAAATGTTCGATTTTTTAATTGCGATTCGATGTCCTGTTTGTTATAATTAATTTGTTGATTTCATCATTATAAAAAATAGCTACGCACGTAGGATTAAATTCGAATGATGAAATTGTTATGGAACGAATATGTATCAAGGATACAATCTTAATTACAGTGAAAAAAGTCAAACAAATTTCCCCATATAATTTCGAGAATAAGGCTCGAAAGTATCTACGTTGCACCATAAATGCTACGACTATGAGGGAGGATGAGGTAAACATGCGAAAATTACTTTCTTTGTTTATTTATGAAAAAATGCAAGTCTATTCATCTTCTCCTATGTAATCGTATATGGAGTGGAATAGACTTTTTTGCTTTTAAAACATACATTTTATGATGAAGTGGAGTTGGCATATATGGTTCAAGTTGGCATTATTATGGGAAGTATATCAGATTGGGACACAATGGAACATACATGTGTTGTGCTAGAAGAATTAGGTATTCCCTTTGAAAAACAAGTCGTATCAGCACATCGCACACCAGATGATATGTTTAATTATGCGAAAACTGCTCGAGAACGTGGGTTACAAGTAATTATTGCAGGAGCCGGTGGGGCAGCACATTTACCAGGAATGGTTGCATCGCAAACAACGTTACCAGTGATCGGAGTACCAGTAAAAACAAGTGCATTAGGTGGCATGGATTCCCTGTTATCGATTGTTCAAATGCCTGGTGGCGTACCCACAGCGACAATGGCGATTGGTAAAGCTGGTGCAACGAATGCTGGAGTATTTGCGGCACAAATTATTGGTGCAACAGATGAATTAATGGCTGGAAAATTAACGAACTATCGTAAAAATATGATTCAAAAAGTGGAAGAAATGAGGGACGAGCTTGCAAACAAATAAGCATGTTTTACCAGATGAAACGATTGGTATTATTGGTGGTGGACAATTAGGACGAATGATGTCCATTGCTGCAAAATATATGGGATATAACGTCATTGTGCTTGATCCGACACCGAATTGTCCAACTGCACAAGTGGCAGATGAGCAAATTGTTGCTGCATATGATGATATGGAAGCAATCAAAGCATTAACAGCAAAAAGCGATGTTGTTACGTATGAATTTGAAAATGTGGATTTAGCTGCCGCAACATATATTGAAAAGGCGGGTAAATTACCACAAGGTGCATATGCATTGGAAGTGACACAGAATCGTGAAAAGGAGAAATCTGTCATGGAAGAGGTGGGTTTACCGATTCCGGCATTTTCAATCGTCCATCATGGTGCAGCATGTGAAAAAGCATTACAAACAACATCTTTACCAGCAGTCATTAAAACATGTCGAGGCGGTTATGATGGAAAAGGGCAATTGAAAATTGAATCAGAAGCTGATTTTGCTGATGCAGTCGCATTTGCGGACCAAGATGGAACTTTTATTATCGAAGAATGGATTACGTTTGATAAAGAAATTTCTGTTATTTTCACACGCTCTGTTACAGGCGAAATAGAGATTTTTCCAATTGCAGAAAACAATCATAAAGATCATATTTTATATGAAACAATTGCACCAGCTCGAATTTCTGAAGCTGTTCAACAAAAAGCAATGGACGCTGCAACATTATTAGCAGAAACGATTGATATCGTTGGGACGTTTGCAATTGAAATGTTCGTACAAGGTGACGACATTTTCATTAATGAAATGGCACCACGTCCACATAACTCCGGGCATTACACGATTGAAGCTTGCAATGTATCACAATTTTCCGAGCATATTCGGGCAATTTGTAGTTTACCATTAACAAAAATTCGTCAACTCCAAGATGCTTTGATGATTAATATACTTGGTGAAGATATGGAAAGAGCACTAAAAGCGATGAGTCATATTCCGGAAGGCTTTATCCATTTATATGGTAAAGATGAAGCAAAAGAAAAACGTAAAATGGGTCATATTACGTTTATTGGTGACAATGCAACAGATGTTGCTTTATGGAAGCAAGCATATGAGGAGGAACTTTAAATGATCGATCGTTATACACGGGAAGAAATGGGCGCAATTTGGACAGAAGAAAATAAATATAAAGCATGGCTTGAAGTAGAAATCTTAGCATGTGAAGCATGGGCAGAACTTGGTGAAATTCCAAAAGCCGATGTTGCAGCAATTCGAAAAAATGCGCGCTTTTCCGTTGATCGGATTTATGAAATAGAGCAAGAGACACGTCATGATGTCGTTGCGTTTACGCGCACGGTTTCTGAATCATTAGGGGAAGAACGAAAATGGGTCCATTACGGTCTTACGTCAACAGATGTTGTAGACACAGCGTTATCGTATGTATTGAAGCAAGCGAATAATATTATTCGGAAAGATATTGAAAACTTCATCCAAGTATTGAAAGAAAAAGCAATCGAGCATCAACATACGGTGATGATGGGGCGCACACATGGAGTTCATGCGGAGCCGACAACATTTGGATTAAAAATCGCACTTTGGTATGAAGAAATGAAGCGGAATTTAACCCGTTTTAATGAAGCGGCAGCAGGCGTGGAGTTCGGTAAGTTATCTGGGGCTGTTGGGACGTATGCAAATATTGATCCGTTTGTTGAAAAACATGTATGTGAACACTTAGGTCTTTCACCTGCACCATTATCGACACAAACATTGCAACGTGATCGTCATGCAGCATATATGTCAGCACTTGCGTTAGTTGCGACATCGATCGAAAAGTTCGCAACCGAAATTCGTGGCTTACAAAAAACGGAAACTCGTGAAGTAGAAGAATTGTTCCGTAAAGGACAAACAGGTTCATCGGCCATGCCACATAAACGAAATCCAATTGCATCAGAAAACATGAGTGGGATGGCACGTGTCGTCCGTGGTTATATGATGACAGCTTATGAGAATGTCTCCTTATGGCATGAACGAGATATTTCACATTCATCTGCTGAACGAATTATTTTACCTGATGCGACAATTGCATTGAACTATATGTTGAATCGCTTTTCGAATGTCGTTAAAAATTTAACTGTTTTTCCGGAGAATATGAAACGTAATATAGGTAAAACGTACGGAGTTATTTTTTCACAAAAAGTATTACTTACATTGATTGATAAAGGACTAGCTCGTGAAGAAGCTTATAATGTCGTACAACCACTTGCTATGGAAGCGTGGGAAACAGAAACGCCATTTAAATCTTTATTAGAAAAAAATCCAATCGTACAAGAGAAGTTAACGAGCGAAGAATTAGCAGATTGTTTTGATCATACGTATCATTTGAAAAATGTCGATCTAATCTTTGAACGCTTAGGGCTAGTGGAGAAATAATCGCACGAACTTGGCGCATATTCGCACGTAAATACGTATTGACAGATGTTTATTTTTTAAAAAATCACTAATAAGGGAGACAAGGAAAAATGTCGCATAATATGGATCCTGCACGAATTGAAACGGAAAAAGTGTATCAAGAGATGGGACTGTCTGATGAAGAATATGCTAAAGCAAAGCAAATTATGGGTAGACATCCGAATTACACAGAGACGGGGATTTTCTCCGTCATGTGGTCGGAACATTGTAGTTATAAAACATCCAGCCCATTATTAAGTAGATTTCCGACAAAAGCGCCGCAAGTATTAGTTGGACCTGGAGAAGGTGCTGGTGTCGTTGATATTGGTGATAATCAAGCAGTTGTTTTTAAAATGGAGAGCCATAATAGTCCGTCACGAATCAATCCGTTCGAAGGTGCAGCAACTGGGATTGGCGGCATTTTACGTGATGTTTTCTCTATGGGAGCTAGGCCAATTGCAGCAATGAATGCCTTACGTTTTGGTCCATTACAATCGGATCGAACGAAGTATTTATTTGAAGAAGTTGTAAAAGGGATCGCCCATTATGGTAATAATGTTGGTGTACCAACGGTCGGTGGAGAAATTCAATTTGATGCTTGTTATGAAGATAGTCCACTTGTCAATGCGATGGTTGTTGGTTTACTTAATCATGAAGACATCCAAAAAGGAATCGCAGCAGGTGTAGGGAATACAGTGATTTATGCTGGGGCACCTACTGGTCGCGACGGCATTCACGGGGCGACACATTCTTCAGATGATGAAGAGAATGAAGCTGCATCACCAGCAGCAGGGAATCCATTTTTAGAAAAAAGGCTGATTGAAGCTTGTCTTGAAGTGATTCACCATGATGCATTGATCGGCATGCAAGATATGGGAGCGGCAGGGTTAACGTCTTCAGGAAGTGAAATGGCATCAAAGGCGGGTACAGGTATGTTACTTGACTTGGACCTCGTTCCACAGGCAGAAGAGCAGATGAATGCTTATGAAATGATGTTATCTGAAACACAGGAAAGAATGTT
>JAPFCO010000391.1 GCA_026169505.1 Pseudogracilibacillus sp. | reverse complement strand
TAAGTTGCTATTATTTATGGCCTTAATAAAAAATGACGGAATTTGTAAATGTTTAATGTGATTTTTTGGAACAATTGTTATTTTAAGCCCCTCCTCAATGAGTGAACGCACTGTTTCAAAACGGATATATGAATAGTTCTTTGTCGTAGAGTCTAATCATTGTATATCGTATGTTTAGATTTCTTTATCAGATCTTCCTGGTTGTCATGACTTTAGAGTCATAGTATATGTAAAAGCTATAATTATATAGTTAATAGGTATTTGTGTATATATATTAATTTACGTATAATAAGATTTATCATTTAGTTTGGAATGGTTAGATTGAGGAAAGGTAAATGAATATTTTTATTATTTTTACAGCTGTTATGAAAGCGCTTTAGAGCAATCTATTTATAGATGGTTTATTTGCTCTATCATTAGCGATTAACATATAAAGTTTTAAGTAATGCTGCAAGTTGAGAAGTTGCATAGGTCATGGTCAGTCTGGTATAAAAAAAGGGGGAAAAGAAATGTCTAGATTTTTTAGTGTTTTCGGAATATTGGCATTATTAATAATTATAGTAGCTGGTTGTGGTGGAGATAAAGAGAGCAGTGGTGATAGCAGCAATGCTGATGGAGAAACTTATTCAATCACTATCTCTAATTCAGTAGAGGAAGATTCGGCCCTACATTTAGGTTTAATGAAATTTAAAGAGGTAGCTGAGGAAAAGTCAGAGGGGCAACTTGAGGTAGAAGTATTCTCTAACGCAGAATTATACGCTTCAGAACGAGAAGCAGTTGAAGCGGTTCAAGCTGGAAATATAGAAATGGCAAGTCCCGCTACAGCACCATTGACAAACTTTGTCGAGGATTTTATGGTACTTGATTTACTATTTTTATTCGATGGTGTTGATGATGCTGCAGCTGCGTTAGATGGTGAGTTAGGGGATCGTTTATTTGCAAGTCTCGAAGAATACCAACTAAAAGGTTTAGGTTGGGGTACCGCTGGAATGACACAGTTGACAAATAGTACTAGGCCAATCGAAAGTGCGGAGGATTTTAAGGGATTAAAACTTCGCACCATGGAAAATAATATCCATTTAGATAGTTTAGAAGAATTAGGTGCAAATCCACAACCGTATGCCTTTGGAGAGTTGTACTCAGCTTTACAACAGAACATTTTTGATGGTATGCAAACAACAGCACAATTAATTGAATCCTCAAAAGTGTTTGAAGTACAAGAATATATGACAGTAATGGATCACTCATTTACTGGGGAAGCACTTATTATTAACAAAGAATTTTATGATTCATTACCAGAAGATTTACAAGTGGTTCTGGATGAAGCAGGAGAAGCTTTTACAGAACATGAGCGAGAAGTATCGAAAGAATTTGATGAAGCTGCAATGGAACTGTTACATGAGAATTTAGAAGTAAATGAGCTGTCAGAGGAAGCGAAAGAGGAAATAGTTGAAATATTACAACCTGTTTATGATAAATATGAAGAAAAAATAGGTGAGGAATTAATGGATTTAGCTAGACAATAATGAAAGGTTGAATATTTAGTCATAGTATATCGAGTAGGTTATTAGTGAGAAAGACAAAATAAATCATAATTATTCAATACCCGATTACTATTTATTTATAGATAATAATCGGGTACTTTAGTCCAATAGTCGATATGAGTTAATTGTGAAGGATGTGTAAGGTGAAAATGATGAATTATATCAGAAAGTCTGAAGAAATATTAATAGTTTTATCTATGATACTTATATTAATCTTGATATTTAGCCAGGCTTTATTCCGTTATTTATTAGGAAGTGGATTTGTGTGGGGAGAAGAATTAGCTAGATATCTCCATATTGCACAAGTGTGGGTTGGAGCTAGTTTAGCTGTTAAAACAGGTGGTCATATTCGAATTACCTTTTTTCGGGATTTATTTAAAACAAACACAAAAAAATACATAGACTTATTAGCAACATTATTGTTCTTTTTATTTACACTTTTTATCGCAATAAAGGGTACTGAGTTTATTCTTCAGTTAATAGATACAGGGCAAAAGGCCCCTTCGTTGGGAGTTTTAATGGCGATACCGTATACGGTTATTCCTTTAGGTGGATTTCTAATGTGTCTACGATTATTCCAACAATTTAAATCGATATGGCAAGGCAACTTAATAGAAGATGATGGTTTGGAGGGAGTAGACAAATGACAATAGCTGTATTATTTATAAGTTTCTTTGTATTAATGCTGATTGGTGTTCCAATTGCTATATCATTGGGAGCGTCTGCTTTATTTACAATGGTTACTGTAACAAACTTACCATTGGGTTCCATTGTGCAACAGGCCTTTACATCGTTGGATTCCTTTTCCCTTTTAGCGATTCCATTATTCATTTTAGCGGGAGTATTAATGGGGCAAGGTGGAGTATCTAAACGTTTACTTAAGTTGGCAGACGTATTAGTCGGATATTTGGTTGGTGGTATGGCAATTGGAACTATTTTAGCTAGTATGTTTTTTGCAGCTATTTCAGGATCTGGCCCTGCTACTGTAGCGGCTATAGGATCTTTTATGATTCCGTCTATGGCAGAAAGAGGATACCCTAAAAATTTTGCTGCTGCAGTTACAGCAACTGCAGGTTCTATCGGAGTGATTTTACCGCCAAGCATTCCATTTATTATGTTTGGGGTTATCGGTGGTGTCTCAATTGGTTCGCTATTCTTGGCCGGAATTATTCCGGGGATACTTGTTGGATTGGCATTGATGATTGTTTCATTTGGTATTGCAAAGAAAAATGACTATCCTGCAGAAGGGAAATTTCCGACTTTTATGGAAGTATTAAAAGCATTTAATTACGCTAAATGGGCTTTAATGATTCCAGTTGTTATTTTAGGTGGAATTTATAGTGGATTGTTCTCTCCTACAGAATCAGCGGCAGTTGCCTGTATTTATTCGATTATTATTGGATTATTTGTTTATAAAGAATTAACGCTTAAGAAATTATATGATGCTTTTTTAGAAGCAACATTAATGAATATTCCAGTTGTTATCATTATTAGTTTCTCAATTTCATTTGCGTATTTATTAAGTATTGAGCGTATTCCAGCAACAATTGCACAGTTTATTACAGGTATTTCCGAAAATATGATCATCACAATGCTTTTAATTAGTGCATTTTTATTTATCGTTGGGATGTTTATTGATACGATTTCGGCGGTCGTTATCTTGACACCGATTTTATTACCAGTAGCAGCTGCAGTTGGTGTGGATCCAATTCATTTTGGAGTGATCATGATTTGTAACTTGGCAGTTGGTTATGTAACACCACCACTTGGTGTAAACTTATTTGTTGCATCACATATTAGTAATGAATCGATTGAACGGATTACGCGAGCGCTCATACCATTTATTATTGCGATGCTCATTGCGATTATTATAATTATTTTAGTACCACAATTTTCAACATTTATTCCGAGTTTGATTGATTAACAGTAAATGAAATTAAGATAGGGGATGAAGCAATGGAGTGGAGAAGTTATGTGCAAGAAATAGCTCCATATGTACCAGGGAAATCGATTGAAGCAGTGAAAAAGGAATATAAACTTGATGAAGTATTACGACTTGCATCTAATGAGAATCAGCTTGGACCGTCACCAAAAGCGCAAGAAGCAATGCAACAAGCGCTTTTAGATGGGCATCTATATCCGGATGCTTCGACAACAGCATTAAGAGAAAAGTTAGCGGAATTATATGAAGTTCGACCAGAACAAGTGATGACTGGAAATGGAGCGGACAATGTAATATCACTTGTCATTAGTTCCTATATCAATGAAGGAGATGAAGTGCTTTATTGTAGCCCGACATTCCCGGCATATTGTTCGTCAACATTATTAATGGGGGGAACTCCAGTCGAGGTTCCTCTAACAGATGAGGTTATATTTGATTTAGATGCATTGCAAGCAAAGATTACAGATAAAACAAAATTAATTTTTGTTTGTAATCCGAATAATCCAACAGGCACAATTGTCGAAGCAGAAAGACTTAAGCAATTTGTCAAAGAGGTTCCTGATCATGTTACTGTTGTGTTGGATGAGGCGTATATCGAGTACGTTCGAGAAGAAAGTTATGTAACTGGTATCGATTTATTTCATGAAGGATATGACATAATTACGATTCGAACCTTTTCTAAGTTCTATAGTTTAGCTGGACTGAGAGTCGGATATGCCATCGCATCAGAGGCAATCTTAGAACCGGTTTTACGCATACGAGAGCCATTTGCATGTAATCGTATTGCAGTAGCAGGTGCGGTGGCCACTTTAGATGATATAGAATTTACTGAAGAACATTTTAAAATGAACGAGGTAGGAAAACAGTTCCTAACTAAGGAAATGACAAAACTTGGCTTTACTGTCATCCCATCAGCTACAAATTTTTTATTTGTCGATGTAAAAAGGGATGCGAATCAATTATTCGGAGACTTGTTACAGCGAGGAGTTATTGTTCGTCCATGTACAGGTTGGGGTTATGGTGAGCATGTACGTATTTCCATTGGAACGAAAGAACAAAACGACTTGTTAATTAATACCTTGAAGACAATTTTATAAAGGAAGGAAGCGATCAATTCATGACAAATGAAAAAGTGAAAGTATGGATTTTAGATGACGAATGGTTTACGCATGATGTAGAAAAGGAAATTTATGCGGAGCATGACATTGAAGTAAAGGTGACGACAAGTGCATCATTAACAGAGGACTTTGAGTCATTTGGAAAACATGCAGATGGGATTGTGGCACAAGTAGGGTTTGACTGTGGGGAAAAGATTATTTCTCAATTAACAAATTGTAAAATCATTGCTTCTTCTGGTGTTGGCTTTAACCATATTGATTTTGAAGCGGCTACGAAGAAAGGGATTTATGTTACGAAT
>JAPFCO010000042.1 GCA_026169505.1 Pseudogracilibacillus sp. | reverse complement strand
TGTAGTTTCGTAGTAACGTTCTTAACTACACATTGTAGCGTTGTGGCTGTCTTTTGTAATTATGAAAATAATTCACCTATCAAGGAAATGATAGGTGGCTTTCTTGTGACAGAGTAGTACTGCATGTTTTACTTCATTCTATAAAAACTTGGCACACTTCTTGCATTTAATCTTCTTAAGGGCACAACAAACACATATTATGAAAACGCATTCATTGAGGTGTCATAACTACAAAGGAGAGATATTTATGGGAAACGGAAAGAGAAAAGTTGTATTTATTACAGGAGCAGCTAGCGGAATTGGCTATGCCACTGGAGTACATTTTTTAGAAAGTGGCTATAACGTCGTGTTTAGTGATCGTAATCAAGAAGGCCTAAACCAAGTATCTTCAACACTTGCTAATTACCACGAACAATTCGCTGTAATCGCTTGCGATGTCACAAATGAAATCGAAATCAAACAGTCCATTCAATTTACGATGGAAAAATATAGTCGCATCGATATCGTTATCAATAATGCTGGTATGCAACATGTTGATTTAGTCGAGGATTTCCCTACTGACACTTTTGACCTTATGATGCGAATCATGGTTACCGCACCGTTTATGATAGCAAAGCATTGTTTTCCAATCATGAAAAAGCAACAATTTGGTCGGATAATTAATATGGCTTCGATAAATGGTCTGATCGGTTTTGCTGGAAAAGCGGCTTACAATTCGGCGAAGCATGGACTCATCGGATTAACAAAAGTACTTGCTTTAGAAGGAGCAAATTATGGGATTACTGTCAATGCTCTGTGCCCTGGCTATGTCGACACACCACTCGTACGTAATCAATTTGAAGATTTAGCAGCGACACGAAATGTGTCAGTAGATAACGTGCTGGAAGAGATCATTTATCCACTCGTGCCTCAAAAAAGATTAATCGATATGGAAGAACTAACAAACTATATGTTATTTTTAGCAAATGAAAAAACAAAAGGAGTAACTGGTCAAGCAATCGTCATTGACGGCGGTTATACCGTACAATAAAAAGGAGTTGATTCTATGTTAGGTATTATTCTTGGATTAATCGTCTTAATGGTATTAGCTTATCTCGGTTGGTCAATCCTTTGGGTCGCCCCAATCGCAGCTGGTGTTGTTGCAATCACTGGCGGTCTCGACTTACTTGATGCATATACTGATACGTATATGGGAGGATTTGTCGAGTTCGCCAAAGCATGGTTCCCCGTTTTTATGCTTGGTGCCATTTTTGGTAAATTAATGGAAGACACTGGTATGGCACGATCAGTCGCCATCGCATTAACGAAAGTAATCGGTACGAAACGCGCCATTCTTGGAGTCATTGTTTCCTCCGCAGTCTTAACATATGGGGGTGTAAGCCTATTCGTCGTTGTATTCGCTGTTTACCCTTTAGCATTAACCTTATTTAAAGAAGCAAACATTAGTCGGAAATTGATTCCAGGAACTGTCGCCTTAGGTGCCTTTACCTTCACAATGACAGCACTTCCTGGTACGCCGCAAATCCAGAACTTGATCCCGATGGAATATTTTAACACAACAGCAACTGCTGCACCAATTATGGGGATTATCGCCACCATGGTTATGGGGGTTGGTGGATATTATTATTTACGTTGGCAAGAAAACATACAAAGTAAAAAAGGAGAAGTTTACACGGAGCCAGACAAAGCTGTTACAGTAGACGAATCGAACCCACCGAACTTCATTTTATCTGTATTGCCTTTATTAACGGTACTTCTTACATTAAATTTATTCGGTTGGGATATTATCATTGCTTTATTATCTGGTATTCTATTAATAATGATATTGAATATTCATAAAGTGAAAAAATTCGTTCAAGCAATTAATGGTGGTGCAGTTGGTTCCGTGACTGCAATCATCAATACAAGTGCTGCCGTCGGATTTGGTACGGTAGTAAAAGCAGTACCAGGGTTTGATAAATTAACCGAATTATTATTGGGAATTAAAGGAAATCCACTTATCTCGGAAGCTGTCGCCGTTAATATTTTGGCAGGAGCAACTGGATCTGCATCCGGTGGTATGGGAATCGCATTGGAAGCATTAGGGTCTAAATATTACGAGATTGCCCTTGAATCTGGCATGTCACCTGAAGTATTTCACCGGGTTGCTTCCCTTGCATCAGGTGGACTCGACACATTGCCACATAATGGTGCTGTATTGACATTACTGACGATCACAGGCATGAGCCACCGTGATAGTTATAAAGATATTTTCGTTGTTGCTGTTTTACTACCAGTTGTTGCGCTCATTATTGCGATTCTCTTTAGTACAATCGGTATTTATTAATCGCCATATAAGAAACAATGCGGCGAGTGGAATACTTGTTGGGCATCATACTAGGAGTAATTAGTCGATGGATGAAGGAATTACTGTAAAGTAAAAACGCTAAACTGGAGGAATGTATTGTGGAAAAAATAACGATTATTGGCACAGGGACAATGGGGCATTCTATCGCTCTTTCTGTCGCCTGGGCAGAAATACCAGTCACCATCTATGGGCTGAATAACGATGAAATCAATTTGGCTATTACTGGCATTGGAGATAAAGCAACTGTCTTATTGGAGAATCAACTGTTAGATAAAGTAACTTTTCAAATGATCCAACAACGTATCCATTTTTCAACTGATTTATTTAGTGCTACAAGCGATGCGACAATCATCATTGAAGCAGCGCCAGAAAATCTATCATTAAAGCAAGATTTATTTCAAGAAATCGAAACATATTGTTCCAAAGACACGATTCTTGCAAGCAACTCATCTAGTTTACAACCAACACGAATTGCACAAAAAGTGATTCACCCAGAAAGAGTGCTTGGAACCCATTTTTGGAATCCTGCACATCTCATCCCACTCGTCGAAATCATTCGCAGTGAGAAAACGTCTGATATTTATATTGAAAGAGTGAAAGCCTTTTTAGAAAAAATTCAAAAACAATCAATCATTGTCGAAAAAGAAGTCGTTGGCTTTGTTGGCAATCGTTTGCAATTTGCCCTCTTGCGTGAAGCCCAACATCTATACGAAACTGGCGTCGCAACATTAGAAGATATCGACACTGCTGTTGAATTAAGTATCGGACGACGCCTTGGTGTCACCGGCCCATTGATGACGGCTGATCTTGGTGGACTCGATGTCTTTAAGGCGATTTCTGACTATACGTTTTCAGATATGTCTAATCGCTCTTCCGCCTTTGATTCGATCAATGAACGAGTCCAGGAAAACAAGCTTGGCGAAAAAAGTGGCCAAGGTTATTACGATTGGACATTGGAAACAAGCAGAGAAATTAAAGAAGAACGCGAAGCAGAACTCATCCGCTGGTTCAAAAAAGATCAAGAATAATCACTATAATTCTCCCGCACACTTAATAAAAGGTGCGGGTTTTCATGATTCAAACTAAAGTTTACTTCGTGCCTCCTGACATATTTCATACTTTAAAAGATATGCGAATTGATTTTTGCCTTTGCTCATACATTCTACTATTCAGATACTGATCCCCATCGTCACATGATGCAATTATTCACTTACGATACTTTTGTTTTAGTAACTGGATAGCCAAGCTTTTGAATGATCGTTCGTAATCCTTCCGCTTCTATCACAGCTTCATTAAATTCTGTTTTCACTTTACCAGAGTTAAATAACACCCTCGCTTCAGTGACACCTTCTGTTTTCGTTAAGGCTGTTTCGATTTTTTTCACGCAAGATGGACAAGTTAACGG
>JAPFCO010000481.1 GCA_026169505.1 Pseudogracilibacillus sp. | reverse complement strand
CAGTAGTTCCATTTATTGAAGGTGACGGAACTGGGGCAGACATATGGGCAGCAGCAAGTCGTGTACTTGACGCAGCTGCAGAAAAAGCGTATGACGGTAAAAAAGGAATCGAATGGAAAGAAGTTTATGCTGGTGAAAAGGCATTTAATAAAACAGGTGAATGGTTACCGAAAGAAACATTAGAACAAATTGATAATTATAAAATTGCTATTAAAGGACCATTAACGACACCGATTGGTGGAGGCTTCCGTTCTTTAAACGTTGCACTTCGTCAAGAATTGGATTTATATAACTGTTTACGTCCAGTACGTTACTTCCAAGGAGTTCCTTCACCAGTTAAACATCCAGAAGATGTTGATATGGTTATTTTCCGTGAAAACACAGAAGATATTTATGCAGGTATCGAATGGCAAGAAGGGACACCAGAAGTTAAAAAAGTAATTGATTTCTTACAAGACGAAATGGGCGTTAAAAACATTCGTTTCCCTGAAACTTCAGGAATTGGTGTTAAACCAGTTTCAGCTGAAGGTACAAAGCGTTTAGTTCGTGCTGCAATTAATTATGCAATTGAAGAAGGCCGCGAAAGTGTGACACTTGTACACAAAGGAAACATTATGAAGTTTACAGAAGGTGCTTTCAAAACTTGGGGATATGAAGTTGCTGAAGAAGAATTCGGCGATAAAACATTCACATGGGCAGAATATGACCGCATCGTTGAAAAAGACGGTAAGGATGCTGCTAACAAAGCACAAGACGATGCAATTAAGGCTGGAAAAATCCTTGTAAAAGACGCAATTGCAGATATCTTCTTACAACAAATTTTAACTCGTCCAAATGAGTTCGATGTAGTTGTAACAATGAACTTAAATGGTGACTATGTTTCAGATGCACTTGCTGCACAAGTAGGTGGAATCGGAATTGCTCCAGGAGCAAATATTAACTATGATACAGGACATGCTATTTTCGAAGCAACGCACGGTACAGCTCCAAAATATGCAGGATTAGATAAAGTAAATCCATCATCTGTTATTTTATCAGGGGTTCTTATGTTAGAATATTTTGGTTGGAATGAAGCAGCAGATTTAATTACAAACTCAATGGATAAAACAATTTTATCTAAAGTTGTAACTTATGACTTTGCACGCTTAATGGAAGATGCTAAAGAAGTTAAGTGCTCTGAATTTGCTGATGAATTAATAAAAAATATGAATTAATTTTATAAATATGAATTAACTTTAGAAATGGGGATTAGTAATGGGGATTAAACGGAGAAAGATTTCAGTCATTGGTTCAGGTTTCACAGGTGCAACAACTGCATTAATGCTAGCGCAAAAGGAACTAGGAGACGTTGTACTAGTTGATATTCCAGACATGGAAAAGCCAACTCAAGGTAAAGCCTTAGATATGCTTGAAGCAAGCCCAGTTCAAGGATTCGATGCGAACATTATCGGCACATCTAATTATGAGGAAGTTGCTGAATCTGATTTAGTGATCGTTACAGCAGGTATTGCTCGTAAGCCAGGAATGAGCCGTGATGACTTAGTAAACACAAACGCAGGAATTATGAAGTCAGTAGCTAAAGAAATTAAAAAACATGCACCAGATACTTTCATCCTTGTACTTTCAAACCCGGTTGATGCAATGACATATACTATCTTTAGAGAAACAGGATTCCCTAAAGAGCGTGTGATTGGTCAATCTGGAGTACTAGATACTGCGAGATTCCGTACTTTCGTTGCTCAAGAATTAAATCTGTCGATTAAAGATGTAACAGGTTTTGTTCTTGGTGGGCATGGAGACGATATGGTACCATTAATCCGTTATTCATATGCTGGTGGTATTCCACTAGAGAAGTTAATTTCACAAGATCGTTTAGATGCAATCGTTGAACGTACTAGAAAAGGTGGCGGTGAAATCGTCGGCTTACTAGGAAATGGTAGTGCGTACTTTGCACCAGCAGCATCATTAACTGAAATGGCTGAAGCAATCTTAAAAGATCAACGTCGTGTGCTGCCTGCAATTGCTTATTTAGAAGGAGAATTTGGTTATTCTGATATTTATTTAGGAGTACCTGTTATCCTTGGTGGCAACGGTATTGAAAAAATAATTGAATTAGACTTAACAGATGACGAAAGAGCTGCTTTAGATAAATCAGTTGAATCTGTTAAAAGCGTTATGGAAGTATTATCATAATTTTGTAATGCATATTAACGCAATAAAAATCTCCTAATGAATGAAACGAATGATCGTTCTTCATTAGGGATTTTTTTATCATTTTTCCATTTATATTTGTGTCAGGACCTCTTTTAAGTAATATATGTCTAATATTGTTCTGTTTTTGCAATCAATTGTAAAGTTTAGATTAAATCTGTGTATATTTTTTCACTTTTGACTTAGTTGTTGTAAAATAGAGGTAACAGATTGTAGAAAAGAGGGTAACTATTGAATCGTACAATACTAATTGTGGAAGATGAACCATCTATTGTGACGTTATTGAAATATAATTTGGAACAAAAGGGTTTTTTAACGGATGTAGCTTATAATGGTGAAGATGGAATGGAACGTTTTAAGGAAAAAGAATATGATTTAATTGTACTTGATTTAATGCTTCCAAAGATGGATGGAATGGCAGTATGTAAATCCATTCGCAAAATTAATCAACAAATCCCGATCATTATGTTAACGGCAAAAGATGCAGAATATGATAAGATTCACGGATTAGAAATGGGTGCAGATGATTATTTGACAAAACCTTTTAGTCCAAAAGAATTGATTGCAAGAATCAATGCAATTTTACGCCGTACGGATGAAACGGGTATAAAACAAACATCAAAATTAGAATTAGGTAAACTTGTCATTTATCCCCAGAAGTTTGAAGCTTTTTTAAAAGGGGAGTTATTAGAATTGACAAGAAAAGAATTTGAATTACTTGTTTACCTCACGCAACATAAAGGAGAAATTTTATCAAGAGAACAATTATTAAATTCTATTTGGGAATTTGATTTTGTAGGCGATTCTCGTATTGTGGATGTACAAGTTAGTCATTTACGAGATAAGATCGAAGAAGATACAAAGAAGCCTTTATATATAAAGACTGTGCGGGGTTTCGGGTATAAAATGGAGGACCCTACATGAAGAAATATCTATCACGTAAATCATTCGGTTATATAACCATCTTATTCATTATCATTGCTATTACTGGAATCATTTTGTTTCCGGTCGTAACAAACTATTATATTTTGTTGGCAGTATTAGTGATTGAATTTATTATCTTACTACTCATCATGTTTTTCTTTTTTGATAAATATGTTAAACCAATTGAAATAGCTTCTGGTACGATGGATAAATTATTAAAAGGTAATTATAATGCACGTGTTCATCATTCAATGGATGGAACAATTGGGGAATTAAGTACGAAAATTAACTCTTTGGCACGTAACTTAAGTGAATTATCGATTCAGGAACAAATGCAATCGGAACAGTTATCAACAGTTATCGAAAATTCAGAGAGTGGACTAGTCCTAATTGACGAAAAAGGCTATATTCATGTTGTGAATAGAAAGTTTATTTCCATGTTTGGCAGATCTCCTTCTGATTATATTGGTCATATATACTATGATGTACTTGAGAATGAACAAATTCATCATACAGTACAAGAGACCTTTTTATATGAAAAACATGTAAAACATTTATTTTCACTGTCTGAAGAAGAAGAAACTACTTATTTAGAAATTGTAGGGGCGCCAATTTTTAATGAAAGAAATATGCTTAAAGGTGCTGTACTTGTTATTTATGATATTACAGAATTTAAAAACTTAGAAGTCATGCGAAAAGATTTCGTAGCAAATGTATCGCATGAACTTAAAACACCTATTACATCGATT